>DXDX01000058.1 GCA_019115265.1 Candidatus Flavonifractor merdigallinarum
TGAGGTGAGCGTTGTACTGCCATGCAAGACAGGTAACCGCAAAGACTCTCAGTTACTGCCCCTTAATGGGGCGGCCCCCTAAAAAGGCCGCCCTTTTGGAGGGGAGTGGAGAGGGGAACGAGAAGTTCCCCTCTCCGCCTTTTCTTTCCACGGTTTCTTTTCCGCGAAAAGAAATCGGGCGCCACCCGCGTAGGGTGCCCGCGCGGCGAGCGCACCCCCGGTGAGGCCGGATGGAACTGGATACAAGAGTTGTGAAAAGGGCTGACAGGCAAAGATACCTGTCAGCCTTTTCACTTACTGCAAATCAAGGGGGTCCATCTCGATGGGAGCGTTCTTCTGTAAATCCCGAATGAGAGAGGAGAGCTTGCGCAGGGACCAGAGGTCCGAGATGCCCAGATAGAGGAACACCGCGCCGATGAAGCGGATGAGCAGCTCGGTGGCGCTGAAGGGCCGCACCACCAGCAGCACGCCCAGTACCACGCCCACCAGAGCCAGCAGCAGACTGGCCCACCACCGGGCATAGCCCAGGCGGTAGAGCCGCATAGCCCGCTGGAGGGCCACCAGGCTGTCAATGGCCACATACACCCCCAGAATCGTGGGGAGGAGGGAGAGGACCACAGCGGGGTTCAGGAGGAAGAAGAGGCCCAGTGCGGCGGCCACCACTCCAAAGAAGAACTCCAGGCGGAAAGCGTCCGCATCCCGGCTGTGGAGAAGGTAGCCGCCCAGGGCGAACAGCCCATACAGCAGCAGACCACCGCCCAGCAGGCGGCACAGCAGCACGCCGGTAAAGCCCGGCCAGATGATCAGCACAATGCCCAGAAGAATATAGAGGATGGAGGCCAGCAGGAAATTGAGCTGCATGTTTTTCAAAAAACGGCGCATGGAAGAGAATCCTTTCTGTCAAGTCCAGTTTTTGCACACATCCACCCCCACCCAGCCGGCGCTGTGGGCGTACTCCGCCAGCTCCTCACAGGTGAGCTGGATGGCGGAGTTGGAACTGCCCGCGGCGGGGTAGACCGTCTCAAACCGGCGGAGGGATACGTCCAGATAGGTGGTCACACAGCTCCCCTCCGGCAGGCCGAAGGGGCACACGCCCCCCACCGCGTGGCCGGTGAAGTCCAGTACCTGTTCCGGGGTGAGCATTTTGGCCTTAGTGTGGAACTGGGCTTTGAATTTGGCGTTGTCAATCTTAGCGTCTCCAGCGGCCACCAGCAGCACACAGGAATCATCCACCAAAAAAGAGAGGGTTTTGGCGATGCGGGCGGGCTCCACTCCCACGGCTTGAGCGGCCAGCTCTACCGTGGCGCTGGACACATCAAACTCCAGAATATCCTCCTCCCGGCCCAAGGCACGGAAGTAGGCGCGGCAGGCTTCAATGGACATCTTACTTTACCCCCCGCTTCTGCGCCTTTTGGAGGAAGCGCTCGTTGTCAATGAGAAAGCGCTGGTGGGTGCCGCTGCCAATCATCCCCACCTCGTCAAAAGCCCGCACGGTGAAGGTGAGCTGGCGGCCCTCGATGGCAGTGAGCTCTGCCTCCGCCCGCACCGCCATCCCCACCGGGGTGGCGGCGTCATGGCTGATATCCAGATGGGTACCCACGGTGCCCTGGCCCTCCTCCAGCGCGTCCTGGCAGGCGTGGACAGCGGCCTGCTCCATCAGAGCGACCATGGCGGGGGTGGCAAACACGGGCAGCAGGCCGCTGCCCATGGCGAGGGCGGTGTTGGACTCAGTGACAGTGGCCTCGGCACGGCCGACTAGGCCGATTTGCATGGACATGGGAAATCACACTCCAGTTTTGAAATTGAGAGGATAGGGAAAGTGTACACGTTTTTTGTCCTCTTTGCAAGGAAAAAGAAGGAAGGCGGCAGCCCGTCGGGACTGCCGCCTTTTTCAGGTGGTCACAATCAGATGCTCAGCTGGGTCCACAGGTCGTTGTACAGGGTGCGGGTCTCCATGGGGCGGACCAGATAGGCCTCGCAGCGGTCCAGCACCTCCTGGGGCGCGGCCATAATCTCATAGCGCTCCTGGTCCAGAGGCTCGCCATAGGTCTCCTCATAGTAGGAGGGGTACTGCTCCAGGGCCTCCTTGTTGGGGGAGGCGTACCAGATGTAGTCCATGTTCTTCAGAGAGGCGTCGGTGGAGCAGATGAAGTTGATCCACTCCTCCGCCTCGTCCTTGTTCTGTGCGTCCTTGAGCACACACATGGCGTCCACAAACCAGTTGGAGCCCTCCTCCGGGACCACATACTTCAAATCCGGGTTGGTCTCCAGCATGGAGAGGTAGTCGCCGGCGTAGTAGGTGGCGATGGCCGCCTCGCCGGACTCCATCTTGTCAAAGACCTCATCCATAACAAAGGCCTGATAGACGCCCTCTTCCTTGGCCTTGGCCAGGCGCTCATAGGCGGCCTGGAGCTCCTCCTGGCTGTCGGTGTTTACCGAGTAGCCCAGATCCATCAGCGCGATGCCCAGAGCGTCCCGGGAGTTGTTGATCATCAGCACCTGATCGGCATACTGGGGGTCAAACATGGCGTCCCAGCTGGTGATCTCC
>DXDX01000059.1 GCA_019115265.1 Candidatus Flavonifractor merdigallinarum
AAGGCCGCCCTTTTGGAGGGGAGTGGAGAGGGGAACGAGAAGTTCCCCTCTCCGCCTTTTCTTTCCCCGGTTTCTTTTCTGCGAAAAGAAATCGGGCGCTGTCCGCGCAGGACGCCTGTGCGGCGAGCACAAACGCCCCCGTCCGCTTGGCGGCCGGTATAATGGTACAGACCCTAGCCACCAAAGCACACCCGTACTGCCCAGGCCGAGGCGATAAATCCCGCCACATCCGCGCACAGAGCGGCGGGGATGGTGTAGCGGGTGCGGTGGACTTTGGCGGCGCCATAGTAGACGGCAATGGTGTAGAAGGTGGTCTCGGTAGAGCCCAGCATCACAGCCGCGGTACGCCCGATGGTGGAGTCCGGCCCATAGGCGGTAATGAGCTCCGCCCCCACCCCCAGGGCGGCGGAGCCGCTCACCGGCCGCACCAGCATCAGCCCCACCGTCTCCGGCGGAATGCCCAGAACATGGAGAAGAGGGGCCAGAAACTGGGCGCACAGCTCCAAAGCTCCAGAGGCGCGCAGCATGTATACCGCCGTGAGCAGCGCCACCAGGGAGGGGAGAATCCGCAGCAGGATTTGCAGTCCCTCTCCCGCCCCCACCGTGAGGGCGTCAAACACATCCACCCGCTTTGCACTTCCCCAAAGAGCCACCGCGCACAGCAGCAGGGGGACCACCATACTCAGCACACTCACAGACGTGCCTCCCTGGCCCGCCACACGCCGCCCAGGAGCTTGGCCGCGGTAATGCCTACCGCCACCGACACCGCCGAGGCCAGCCACACCGCCGGCAGAATGTCAAAAGGAGTGGCACAGCCCTGTGCGGCCCGCACGCTGGCCACTGTGGTGGGAATGAGCTGAATGGACGCGGTATTGCACACCACCAGCATACACAGTGCATCGGATGCGACCCCTGGTGTACGGCGGCTCATCCGCTGGGCCGCCTGGATGCCCAGGGGGGTAGCGGCGCTGCCCAGCCCCAGTAAATTGGCGGAAACATTAGCGGCAATGCTGTCCATCACCGCGCTGTCGTCGGAAAACGCGGGATAAAGTCGCCGGAGCAGGGGGCGCAGCAGACGGGACAATCCCTCTGTCACCCCGGAGCGGCGCATCACTTCCATCACTCCTGTCCACAAACAGAGAACACCTGCCATGGACAGACACAGCTCCACCGCGGCCGCTGCGCCCTCCAGCGCGGCGGCCGCAACTGCTTCACCGCGCCCGGCGGCCGCCCCCAACAGGACCGAAATCAGGATCATTATGGACCAGATTGCAGACATTCCGTTTCACACACCTCTCACGGCCCGTCCGGGGCCCGTTTTCCGTTCTTACACATCTTATGTGTAGTCGTACCGAATTATATAAGGAGTTTTCCAACGAAATTCGGCATTTTTCTAATTTATTTTTTGAACATACAGAAAATTCCAATTATGTGACATAAGTCGAAATTTTCCCGTTGAAATTTCCAAATTTCAATTGACAATACAATACAACATGTTATAATAATTACAGTTTCTAACTAATCATAGAAAAACATGGTATCCCCAAAGAAAGGACGTATCACTATGAAATCTACCGGCATTGTCAGAAAAGTGGATGAGCTGGGCCGCATCGTACTCCCCATCGAGCTTCGTCGTACTCTGGATATCGCCGAAAAGGACTCTCTTGAGATCTACGTCGATGGCGCTTCCATCGTACTTAAGAAATATCAGCCTGCTTGCATCTTCTGTGACGACGCAAAGGACGTAATCAACTTCCGTGGAAAAAATATCTGTCCCAACTGTCTCAAGGAACTGCAAAATCGCTGATTGCGCTCAAAGGCATGACATGTCAATTCCCCCCACCGCCTTGCAGGCGGTGGGGGGAACTTTTTTGGCGCTCTTTTGAGGTTGTTCGACAAAGTTCGTGCGCTTTCGTAATTATACGATTTGTAAAGGCTTCAAATTACTTTTTTTTACATAATAGTATTATGATTATTTCGTGTCATGCAGTTCGGACTGGTGAGAGTCCTTATATGTCACAGCCGCGGCGTACAGTTCATTGCGGGGAAGTCCCAGCTCTTTGGACACCTGCTTCACCGCATCGCGCAGGGAGATGCCCTTTCCACGAAGGACGTACACTTTTTCCACGCCAGCCTCTAAAGAGGGGGGTGTTTCCACCACTGGAGGACATCCTGCCAGCACCAGGACATATTCGCCCTTGGGGCTCTGGTGCGCACAGCGCTCTACCGCACCGTCCAGGGTGGTGCGCACCACCTCCTCGTGGAGCTTGGTGAGCTCCCGGCACAGGGTGATGCGGCGATCCCCGCCGAAGGTCTCCCGCAAATCTGCCAGAGTGGCGGCCAGTTTGTGGGGGGCCTCGTAGAAGAGCATAGTCCGCTCCTCCCGGCGCAGTGCGTCCAGATGGGCCCGGCGGTTCTTTTTGTTCATGGGCAGAAAGCCCTCAAAGGTGAAGCGCCCGGTGGGGAGGCCGGACACCGATAAGGCGGTGATGAGGGCGCAGGGGCCGGGGATGGACACCACCGGGATTTCCGCCCCAGCGCACAGGGCCACCAAATCCTCCCCCGGGTCGCTGATAGCGGGGGTGCCTGCGTCGGTGACCAGAGCGCAGCTCTCCCCGGCCAGCAGGCGCTGGACAATGGCGGGGCCGCTGGTGTCGGCGTTGTGGCGGTGGTAGATGACCATGGGCTTTTTGATGTCCAGATGGTTGAGGAGCTTCACAGATACCCGGGTGTCCTCAGCGGCGATAAAGTCTACCGAGGACAGCGTCTCCACCATCCGGCGGGAGATGTCGCCCAGATTTCCAATGGGAGTGGGGACCAGATAGAGCGTTCCGGCCATGGGGAGTACCTCCTAATTCAAGATTGGGCTGCATCCACCGCGAAAGCGGCGGGTAGACAGGTGAGCCCCGGTTTCCCGCACTTCACACTCTCCAGCAGCAGGGCGGAAGGGGGGTGAATGGAATCATGCTGGAGAAATTGCAGCCGTTTGGGCTCCAGACGGTGTTTTCGCAGGGCTCTGACGAGGTCGGCCAGGCGCTCCGACCGGTGGACCAGGGCAAAGCGCCCGCCGGGACGGAGCAGCTCCCCCGCCCGGCGGCACAGTGCCTCCAGGGAGACGGTGCTCTCCATGCGTCCGCTGCCGCCCTGTGCTCCGGAGCCAGGGGCAAAGTAGGGGGGATTGGAGATGACCAAGTCAAATACTGCCGGGGGAGGGGGGAGGTGGGACAAGTCCCCCTCAAAAATCTCCCCGTCCAGGTGGTTGCGGCGGAGATTTTCACGGGCGGCAGCGGCGGCGTGGGGTTCCAGCTCCACCCCGGTGAGGGAGAGGGCCGCTTCCCGCCGGGCTAAGAGCAGGAGGAGCAGTCCCCCGCCGCACCCTAAATCACACACCTTCCAATTCCGGCGCACCGTAGCAAACGCGCCCAGCGCCAGAGAGTCCCGCCCCAGGGGAAAGCACTCTGGCGTCCAGGTGTAGCGAAAGGGCCCTAAAAGCTCACTTCCGCCGGCCATCAGCCCAGCACCTCCACGAGATGGCGCACAATGCGCCCGGTGAGACCCCAGATGGCCCGCCCCTCCCAGCGGTAGATGGGCACCTCTACCTTTCCACCCCGAAAGGGGTAGCCCTGGGGAAAACCAATGGCCTCATAGGGGAAATCGGCCCCTGGCTGGGGGGAGAGGGGGTAGGTGGGACAGAGGGGCGGGTGGGTGCGGAAGAAGTCCAGCGGAACCTGAAAGGTCTCCGCCACTTCGGCGCTTTGGAGGGTGAGACGGCGGGCAGCGGCAGAGTCTACCACGCCCAGCACCGGGTACATCGCAAAGCCGCTCTGGTGGAACAGGATATCCAGCTGCGCCACCACCTCCACCGACTGGGGCGGCACACCTATCTCTTCCCAGGTCTCCCGCAGGGCGCAGGAGATGGCATCCTCTCCCAGCTCCATCCGCCCGCCGGGGAAACAGACCTCCCCCGGCTGGCGGCGCAGAGTGGCGGCCCGCACTTCAAAGAGAAGTTCCCACCCACTGGGACCTTCCACCAGAGGGACCAGCACCACGCACCGGGCGGTGACATCCTGAAGATCCGGTGTGCGCTGTGCAAACCGGGCGTGCAGCTCGGAACGGGTCATCCTCCCACTCCCTCCTTTTGCAGTGTGATATATGGATGAAAAACGGGGGCGGCCCATCTCGGCCCGCCCCCGTGTGTTATGCTTCCGGCTCGTTCCGACGCTCAAAAATCCGCAGCCATCCGCCGTGGATGGCGTACTGGAGGACACCGCCCTCCACCCGGCGGGTGCCGGGCTCTTCGGTGTGGCGGCCAAAGCGGACCTCGCCCCGCACCACGGTAAAGGTCTCCTCTTCCGTGCGGAACAGGCAGCCGTACCCGGCAAAGGCCCGCACCACCCGGTCGGCCCGCTGGGCGCTGTCCTCCAAAGTGATGGTGCGCTCCTCATCGCTGGGCTCCGGCCAATACTCTCCCTCCGGCTGAGGGACGGCACTGGTCCACAGGTGTTCAAAATCCGCTGCGCAGGCTTTCACCAGGCGGGGGGCCACTGTGCGGATAGTCTCTGTCATGGTCTCCAAATCATCCCGCTCGGTGACGGGGAAGGCCTCCTGGAGCAGAATATCTCCCGTATCAAACCCCTCCGCCACCTTGTGGAGGGTGACGCCGCTCTCCGAGAGGCCCCGCAAGATGGTGCACGGCATGGGCCAGGGGCCCCGGCCTACCGGCAGCAGGGCGGGGTGGACGTTGACACACCGCAGGGGGGTGTTGACCGGGATGCGATAGATGTACCCGGCGGAGAAGAGGGTGTCACACCCTGCGGTGGCCAGCTCCTCCAAATCGGCTTTGGTGACGCGGCGGTCAGTCCAGGGGATGTTCCGGGCCTGGGCAAAGGCGGTCACTTGGCGGTTGAACTCATATTGGTTGTCGGTGGGGTAGGTGAATACCTTCAAAATGGTGCACCCGGCCTCCTCCAGAGCTTCCAGACAGGGGTAGAGCAAATCAAAGCCTGCATAGGCGATTTTCATACCGCCGCCCTCCTTTCTCACAGCAGAATCAGGCCGTAGCGCTGGCGCATCTCCTCCAAAAAGGCATCTTCCAGCTCTTCTGTGCCGTCCCAAAAAGCCCGGCCCTGAAAGGCCCGCAGGGCCCCCTCCAGCAGTTCCGGCACATCCGAGGACAGGCACAGCGCGTCCTTAATCACATATTGGTGCTCGGCAAAGAGGAGTAGGTCGTCCTCCTCCAGAATTTCAATTTTCAGCGCACCCTGGGGGGATTCCTCCTCCGCCTCCAGAATGTCCTCCAACAGATCGGAGGTACACTCAATGCCCTCCCCCACATCCACATCGGGGGTGATAAACCGGGCCTCCGTCTCACTGGCGCAGGGGATGACGTCGGGGTCGTGCTCCACTGGCGGGAAGGAGGCAAAATCCACCTTCTCCACGGCCTTGCGCAGCGCGGCGATGTACTCCGGCCCCGCGCCGCAGCAGCCGCCAAAAAGACGCACCCCCGCCGCCGCCAGTTCGGGCACCAGCGCGGCCAGCTCTTCCGGGGTACAGGGGTACTGTGCCTCTCCGCCCTCCATGGTGGGCAGTCCCGCGCTGGGCTTGGCCAGCAGGGGAATGGTGGCATAGGGGGTGAGGCGGCGCAGCTGTTCCAGAATAGCCTCCGGCCCCGCGCCGCAGTTGAGCCCAAAGGCGGCGGCGCCCATGCCCTGCATGACAATGAGGGCGGCCAGCACATCGGTGCCGGAGGGGGTCCGCCCATCCTCGTCACAGGTGAAGGACACCAGCACCGGCTTATTCGACACACTGCGCACCGCCAGTATGGCGGCCCGGGCCTCCGGCATGGTGACCGCTGTCTCAATGACAAAGAGGTCCACCCCTGCCAGCTCCAGCGCGGCGGCCTGCTCGGTGTAGATGGCTACCAATAGCTCAAAGGAGACATCCCCAAAGGGAGGGATAGCCTGTCCGGTGGGGCCCAGGTCCCCCGCCACCAGAGCTTTTCCCGCCACTGCCTGCTGGGAGAGCTCCACCAGACGGCGGTTGTAGGAGGCGACCTGTCCAAAGACCCCCTGCGCCTCCAGACGCGCTGCGTTGGCTCCAAAGGTAGGGGCCAGCACCATATGGGAGCCGGCTTCCACATAGGCGCGCTGGAGCTCCTGGAGCACCTGGGGGTGTTCCAGCACCCAGCGCTCGGTGCATACGCCCGGCGGCATCCCGCGCCGGAGCAGCTCGCTGCCTGTGGCGCCGTCCAACAGCAGAGGCAGGGGAATGTGGTCCATGGTGAAGTACCTCCTTTGCGCTGACATGCCGCATATGGTAAGCGGCTGATTCAGCAGACATTATATACAACTCTCCTGAAAATTGCAAGGGAAACCCAGGATATTCCATAGAGGCTGTGCTCTGCGGCGGGCGGTGGGTATGAAACACCTCGGTTCTTCCCATACTAAGGCGACATGGTGAAACGAGGGGGCGGATATTCCGTGGAGAGGCGGAGAATTTGGGTATTGGTGGGGCTGCTGATGCTGGCGGCGTCCCTGTGGACAGCCCAGCTGGGGCAGGGACGGGTGGTGTCGGTGGATGGCGCGGCGCCGGAGACGGAGGTGGAAACGCCCTCCAGCGCTCCTCAGACCGGGGGCCTGCTGGCCCTCACCTTTGACGACGGACCCCGGCGCTCTACCACCACTGCATTGTTGGATGGATTGGCCCAGCGGGGGGTCCACGCCACCTTTTTTCTAGTGGGTCAGCGGGTGGAAAACGGGCTGGAAGATTTGGTCCTGCGGATGGAACAGGAGGGGCACCAAATCGGCATTCACACCTATGACCACACCGCCGCCCTCACGGGGCTCAGCGCGGCGGATTTTGACGCCCAGGTGGGCCGCACCCGCCGCTTACTCACCTCGATTTTAGGACGGAGCGATTTTGCCCTCCGTCCGCCCTATGGAGCGGTGGATGCGGCAGTGAGGGCCAACGCGGGGGGACCCATTGTCCTTTGGTCGGTGGACCCGGAGGACTGGAACACGGAGGACGCTGCCGCCGTGGCTCAGCATCTGGTGTCCCACGCCAAAGACGGGGATATTCTGCTTCTCCACGACCTCTTTCCCTCTTCGGTGGAGGCGGCCCTCCAGGCGGTGGACGCCCTCCATGAGAAGGGCTTCTATTTTGTCACAGTGGAAGAGCTGCTGGCAGCCCGTCACATCACCCCGGAAAACGGGGTGAGTTATCGCTGTGCCTACCCCTAAGGAAGAGGGGGTGTCCTCGCCGGACGGGCCGCCAGCCCGGCTCGGGTACCCTGCGCGGGTGGCGCCCGATTTCTTTTCGCAGAAAAGAAACCGGGGAAAGAAAAGGCGGAGAGGGGAACTTCTCGTTCCCCTCTCCACTCCCCTCCAAAAGGGCG
>DXDX01000060.1 GCA_019115265.1 Candidatus Flavonifractor merdigallinarum
CTTTTGATCGGCTGAACGTGTTCGGTTAGACGGATTTGGGCGCTTGGTCGGAGGAACCAAAGGCCTCCACGGCCCGCTCATCCGCTTCCCGCCGCTCCTCAATGGCTTCCTTCAGAAGCATATCCTTCACCTTCATGAGGCGAATGGTGGAAGAGCGCTCGTTCTCATCCAATTTCATGGAGATATACTTGATGGCCTCTTCCATCTGGGGAATTTTCACATACTCCAGCGCGTTGACGCGGCGGCGGGTCTTTTCGATCTCCTCCGCCAGCAGCTGGGAGGTCTTTTCGATCTCCGCCAGGCGCAGCATATCCTGGAACACGCTGGACAGGGCGTCCACTGCGTCGTCCAGCTCACCAGAGGTGGTGGCAAAGCCGTAGGGGTAGATCTCCCCCGCATCCTCACTCTTGGTTTTGAACTGGTAGATGGGCACATTGACGCTCATGATGTTCTGGAAGGTCATATCCAGCTCCACGGACTGCTTGGGGTACAGGAGGGACTGCTCCAGCATCTCGGAGGACATGACGGCGCTGGCCACGGTGAACGAACCATGGGCCCGCATCAGGGCCTCCTCCACCTTCTGCCGCAGAGCGCGGTTCTCCCGGACTACGTCCATGAACTGCTTCATCAGCTCATCCCGCTTATCCTTGAGGAGTTTGTGGCCCCGGATGGAGGTACGCAGACGGCCTTTGAGTCTGGTCAGCTCCTGCCGGGTGGGGTTTACGTTAATGGCCGGCATGATTTATCCCTCCTTTTTCGGGAGGTATTTCTCGATATACTCCGGCTTGATACGCTTGAGCTCGGCCTTGGGCAGCAGGCTCAGCAGCTCCCAGCCCAGATCCAGCGTCTCAATGACGGAGCGGTTCTCGTCGGTGCCCTGGGAGACATAGCGCTTCTCAAACTCATCGGCGAACTTGGCATACTGCAAATCGGTGGGAGAAAGCGCGGCCTCACCCAGAATGGACATGAGCTCCTTGTTCTCCTTACCGGTGGAGTAGGCGGCGAACAGCTGGTTCATGGTACCCGCGTGGTCCTCACGGGTCTTGCCGGGACCCACGCCCTTATCCTTCAGACGGGACAGGGAGGGCAGCACATCCACAGGGGGATTGATACCCTTGCGGTACAGCTCACGGGAGAGGATGATCTGACCCTCGGTGATATAGCCGGTGAGGTCGGGGATGGGGTGGGTCTTGTCGTCCTCGGGCATGGTGAGGATGGGAATCATGGTGATGGAGCCGGGCTTACCCAACTGACGGCCGGCGCGCTCGTACATGGTGGCCAGATCGGTGTACAGGTAGCCGGGGTAGCCGCGGCGGCCGGGGACTTCCTTCTTCGCCGCGGACACCTCGCGGAGGGCCTCGGCGTAGTTGGTAATGTCGGTGAGGATAACGAGGACGTGCATCCCCTTCTCAAAGGCCAGGTACTCCGCAGCGGTGAGGGCCATACGGGGGGTGGCGATACGCTCGACGGCGGGGTCGTTGGCCAGGTTGGTAAAGAGGACGGTACGGTCGATGGCGCCGGTGCGGCGGAACTCCTGCACGAAGAAGTCGGACTCTTCGAAGGTGATACCGATGGCGGCGAACACCACGGCGAAGTTGGCCGCGTCGTCACCCAACACCTTGGCCTGACGGGCGATCTGGGCGGCCAGAGCGGCGTGGGGCAGACCAGAGCCGGAGAAGATGGGCAGCTTCTGACCACGGACCAGGGTGTTCAGTCCGTCAATGGTGGAGATACCCGTCTGAATGAACTCGTTGGGGTAGTCGCGGGCGGCGGGGTTCATAGGCAGGCCGTTGATGTCCCGGTGCTCCTCGGCCAGAATCTCGGGGCCGCCGTCAATGGGACGGCCCATGCCGTTGAACACGCGGCCCAGCATATCGCCGGACACCGCCAGCTCCAGAGGATGGCCCAGGAAGCGGATCTTGGACTCCTTCAGGTTGATACCGGCGCTGGCCTCAAAGAGCTGCACCACGGCGTTGTCGCCGTTGACCTCCAGCACCTTACAGCGCCGGGTGGTGCCGTCGGGCAGTTCGATCTCGGCCAGCTCGTCATAGGTGACGTCCTGAACCTTGCGGACCACCATCAGAGGACCGTTGATCTCCTGAATGGTACGATATTCCCGAATCATTCCTCAGCACCTCCCTTGGCCGCAATCTCTTCGATCTGCTCCTCCATCTCACGCGCCATGTCGGCGTAGACTTTGGCATACTGATCGTCGGGCACACTCTTGGCCCGGCCCATCTTCTCCCGGAAGGGGATGTTGAAGAGCTCAGCCACCGGCGCGCCCTTCTCAATGGCGGCGCGGCACAGCTTGTCGTAGTCCAGAATCATCTGGATCATCTTGTCCTGGCGCTCATAGCTGGAGTACCAGTCCACTTCCATAAAGCCGTTCTGCTGGAGGAAGTCCTCGCGCAGCATCTTGGCGGTCTCCAGGGTCAGCTGGTCGCCGGCAGACAGGGAGTCCTTACCGACCAGCTGCACAATCTCGTTGAGGCTGGCCTCCTCCTGGAGGATGGACATGGATTTCTCCCGGTTGACCATAAACTGCTTGCCCAAATTCTCATCATACCAGGGCTTCAGGGAGTCCAGGTACAGGGAGTAGGAGTTCAGCCAGTTGATGGCGGGGAAGTGGCGCTTGTAGGCCAGAGAGGCGTCCAGCGCCCAGAACACCTTGACAATCCGCATGGTGGCCTGGGAGACAGGCTCGGACAAGTCGCCGCCCGGAGGGGACACGGCGCCCACGGCGGTCAGGGAGCCCCGACGGTTCTCGTCGGAGCCGATGCACTCCACCATACCGGCGCGCTCGTAGAACTGGGCCAGACGGGAGGACAGGTAGGCGGGGTAACCTTCTTCGCCGGGCATCTCTTCCAGACGGCCGGACATCTCACGCAGAGCCTCGGCCCAGCGGGAGGTGGAGTCGGCGATGACGGCCACGTCGTAGCCCATGTCGCGGAAGTACTCAGCGATGGTGATGCCAGTGTAGATGGACGCCTCACGGGCGGCCACGGGCATATCGGAGGTGTTGGCGATGAGGACGGTCCGCTTCATCAGGGACTCGCCGGTGCGGGGGTCCACCAGCTCAGGGAACTCCCGCAGAACGTCGGTCATCTCGTTGCCGCGCTCGCCGCAGCCGATGTAGATGACGATATCCACGTCGGACCACTTGGCCAGCTGGTGCTGCATGACGGTCTTGCCGGAGCCGAAAGGCCCAGGGATGGCGGCGGTACCGCCCTTGGCCACCGGGAACATGGCGTCCACGATGCGCTGGCCGGACAGCAGGGGCTTGCGGGGGGGATACTTGTGCTTATAGGGGCGGCCCACACGGACCGGCCACTTCTGCACCATGGTGAGGTTGTGCTTCTCCCCCTTGTCGTCCACCAGGACGGCCACCGTATCCAGCACGGTGAAGGAGCCGGACTTGATGGACTCGATGGTGCCGCTCATCTTGGGGGGGATCATAATCTTGTGAAGCACTACGCTGGTCTCCTGGACGGTGCCGATGACGTCGCCGCCGATGACCTTGTCGCCCTTCTTGGCTGTGGCTTTGAACTCCCACTTCTTCTCCCGGTCCAGGGCGGGCACTTCCACGCCGCGGGGCAGGTTGTTGCCCCCAGTCTTTTTCATAATCTCCTCCAGCGGGCGCTGGATACCGTCGTAGATGTTCTCAATGATACCGGGGCCCAGCTCCACCGAGAGGGGCGCGCCGGTGGTCTCCACCGTCGCGCCGGGGCCCAGGCCGGAGGTCTCCTCATAGACCTGGATGGAGGCGGCGTCGCCGGTCATGGTGAGGATCTCACCAATGAGGCGCTGTTCACCCACGCGGACCACGTCGGCCATATTGGCGTCGGCAAGGCCCGTGGCCACCACAAGCGGTCCGGAGACTTTGACGATTTTTCCGCTCAAATTGACTCAACCTTCTTTCAGGTTTGAATTTGGAATGGATGTCACAGGGGAATCTCTCCCCATAGGTGGCCGCAAGGACCGCCCCTGCAAATGTTACGCTTGCAACGGCAGGAGCGGCCTTTCCGGCCACCTGCCTGTTTTTAAAGAATATCCGCGCCCACAGCCCGCTCCACAGCGCTCTTCACATTGGCCATGCCAATGCCCAGGGAGCCGTCCTTGCCGGGGATGAGGATAATCGCGGGGGTGAGCTCATCCTTGTAGCGCTCCACCTCCGCCTGCATATTGGCGGCGTACTGCTCCGTGAGGTAGATCACGGCGTAGTTTTCCTTAGCCAGATCGTGGAGGGTCCGCTTGGCCTCGTCCACAGTCTCGGCGGGGAACACATCCAGCCCCAGGGCTTTGAAGCCCAGGACGCTGTCCTTATCCCCCAGGACCGCGATTTTATAACTAGACATATGCTTCACGCAGCCTTTCCCGGATGGTATCCGCGTCCAGGCCCGCCATGCGCCCGGTGAGGATGATGCGCACCGAGGTGAACTCATTCTCCTTGGCGGCCAGATAGCCGATGATGGGCGCTTCGCCGAAGGCCACATATTTGGCCCCCGCCAGGTAGGCGTTCACCCCGTCGTCGCACAGCTTCTCAAACCGGGTCAGCCCGCCCCCGTTGAGGGCGGCAGCGCCGGCCTCGGCGGCCTCCTTCAGGGCGGAGGTGGCGTACAGCTCCTCCAGCGAGCCGCCGGTGGCGGCCAGCACCCGCGCCGTGTGGATATTGCCCCCCTCAAAGAGGACCGAGCGCAGGAACTCCGGCCCCTTGCCCATGCGCAGCACCCGCACCAGACTGCGCAGGTTGGCCGCGTCAATGCTGATGCGCACATAGCCCTCCAGAAACTTGCTCCCGGTGGCCTTGGCCAGCTCAAACATCTCGGCAAAATAGGCCCGATCCAGGATGAAGTCGGCCAGCTGGGGGTCGTTGGTGGAGCTGAGCATATCCCGCGCATCGCTCACCGCCTTGCGCAGGGTGTAGCTCACCCCCCGCAGCTCGGTGCGCATCCCGTCGGCCAGAGCCGCGGCGGGAATCCGTCCGGCGTCCACCAGCAGACGGTCGGGGCTGACCCCCATGGCGTCCGCCTTGAGGATCACCTTCACATTGTGGTAGTCATATTTAATTTTGAACACGTCGATGAGGCGGGGATCGGGCGCCACAGAGGACAGATCCTCCATGGTCTTATGCCGCTGCTGGGCAATGGCCTGGTCCAGCTCCGCCTGGCCCACATGGGCCATCTCGGCGTATCCGCACTCCTGTAACACCTTGGCCGCGTCCTCCACAGTGCGGACCTCCAGCATGCGCTCCATGCGCTCACGGGTAAGGAGGCTGCACTCCAGACACTTGACCCGGGTGGACAGAAATAGGTAGTCCGTGTCTTTGATGTTCGCCAAATCCGATTCCTCCTTTGATTGGGAGGCGGCATGCCCGGCGTGTGCTCAGCGGAACAGCACCCCGGCCACCTCGCGCTCCAGCGTGCTCCGCTGCAGGCGCACCAGCGTCTCGAAGGTACAGTTGACCTCCACATCGCCGTCGGCCAGGATGAGTCCGCCCTTGATCGCCCGGGTCTGCTCGGACAGGGTCAGATGGCCGTCCTTCAGGCGCTCATTGGCCTGGGTGACCACCTGCTTGCCGTAGCGGGTGCGGTCCTTCTTGGAGAGGATGACCGCCTCCCGTCCGGTGGTGGAGGCCTTTACCGCCAAAGAAGCCAGGAGGTCCACATACTCCCCCTCCGGCAGGTTGGAAAGCTGCTCCAGCGCCTGGCCAAAGGCCTGGTCCAGCATCTCCTGCTTGGCGGCCAGCTCCATCTTGCGGGCCTCCAGCTGGGCCACGCTGGCCAGCCGCTGTTCCCGCTCGTCGGCGTTGCGCCGGCCCCGCTCCACGATCTCCCGGGCTTCCTTCTCGGCCTGGGCCTGGAAGTTCTTGGTGATCTCGTCCGCCTGGGCCTGAGCAGCGGCCTGGATCTCGTCGATCTCCCGCTGCGCGTCATCCGCCATGCGCTGGGTGATTTTTTCAATTCCGTTCATGGCCGCTCTCCTCTTAGGCCGTGAAGAAGAAGATCATCAGGAAGGAAGCAAGCAGACAGAGGATGGCGTAGAACTCCACCATCAGAGCCATCAGGATGCCCTTGGAAGCCTGCTCGGGGCGCTTGGCCACAATGCCGATGCCGGCGGCGGCGCAGCGGCCCTGGGCGACAGCGGTCACATAGCCGCCGATGGCCATCGGCAGACAGGCGCCGAACACCGCGATGCCGGAGCCCACATCCAGAACGGGCACACCATTCAGCAGGCCCATGTTAAAGATGGCCCAGAACCAGATGACCAGGCCGTACAGGCCCTGCGTACCGGGCAGCAGCTGAAGAATCAGGGTCTTGGCGAACTTGGTGGGGTCCTCGGACACCACGCCGGCGGCAGCCTCACCGGCGATACCCACGCCGCGGCCGGAGCCGGCGCAGGACGCGCCTACCGCGAGACACGCGCCGATAAAGGCGATGCCCGTACCAATCAGGTTTTGCAGTTCCATAACTTATTCCTCCTCGATGATATCCACATATTTGGTGTTGTAGGTCATAGGCTGGAAGGACTGGCCGCCCTCCACATAGAACTTTCCGAAGAACTCCAGGTACTGGAGGCGGGCCGCATGGACGTAGGTGCCGATGATGTTGACGCCCACGTTGAACACATGGCCGATGATAAACACCACCACAAAGAGGATGATGCCTCCCACCGTCATACCGCCCAGGGTACCCAGGGTGTTCATCACGCTGGCGATAACCGAGGTGGCCAGCATCAGCGCCATCAGACGGGAGTAGGACAGCACGTCAGACAGCCAGCTGGTCACATCGTAGAGGCTGGCCACGCCGCCCATGAGCTTTCCGAAGAAGCCCCGCTTGGTGTGTCCCTGGGTCGCCACCAGAATGAGGCAGCCCACCAGAATCCACCAGCCGGGCAGGCCCGCGGCCACCAGGCCGATGGAGCCGAAGAAGAGCCACCAGGGCACCACATCCAGCAGACCGTCCAGAGGGGTTCCGTCCCGGAAGCCCATATAAATGTGGATGCACTGACCGAACACCAGCTGGATCACGCCGATGACAATGGCCAGAACCAGTGTGGTCATGGGGTCCTCAATGGGATTGACAATAATACCGTTGCTGAAGGTCTGCACCCAGCCGGGCAGGCCCTCCATGGGGATGCCCAGCATCTGATCAGCAAACTTGGGCACCAGATCGCCAAAGAATCCGCCGGTGAAAATGCCGCAGATAAAGGTTGAAATTCCCATATACTGCCCCAAACGGAACATATAGCCCATGGTCCCCTTGGGGTGGTATTTCTTCCAGATGGCGTAGCTCACGCCCCAGATGATGATGCCGTAGGCCACATCCGCGAACATGAAGCCGAAGAAGAACAGGAAGAACCAGAAAATCAGCGGGTTGGGGTCAATGCCCCGGTAGGCGGGCATGGAGTACATCTCCGTTACCATGTTGATGGGCTCCATATACTTGGGATTTTTCAGCAGGATAGGGGGTTCCTCTTCCTCCAGAGGCTCTGCCGTCTCCCAGGCGCAGGCAAAGGCCCCCAGGGCCTTCTCCAGCTGCGGAAGGCCGAGTTCCGTCACCCACCCCTCCAGGAAAATGACCGTGCCGTTGGTGAGGAGCTTTTCCCGGGCGCCGGCCTTGCACAGCTCCTGCTCCACCCGGTCGCTGCACACCTGCAGCTCCTGGCGTCGTGGGGCAAAGGAGGCAATCTCTGCGGCCAGCCGGTCCCGCTCGGCGGCAATTTCCCGGAGCTCGGCGTCGATGCGGTCGATGTTCTCCGCGGCGGTGCCGGTAAACTCCTTGAAATTGGTGGCAGAAAAACCGTACTGCTTGAGGGCCTGGGCGGCCTCCTCCGCCTCGCTCTTGTGGCAGCAGAAGAGGAGGTAGTGCAGCTCCTTATCGGTGCCCACTTCCATCAGCTCCGAGGTGGGAGCCGCCTGCGTGACCGCGCTGGTGAGCTCCGAGAGCTCCACCGCCGCCGGACACGCGCCCAGGGTAATCTTGACATGCTGTGTGGACTTGGTGTCCAAAGGCAGGTCCAGACTCTTCCACGGCACCAGAGCCGCCCGCTGGGTGTTGAGCCGGTTTTCCTGAGACGCCAAGTGGTTGATGCGCTGGGTGCGCTGGTTGATCTCCCCCGCGCAGTCCAGAGCCGCCCCCAGCTTCTCGTCGTTCAGGAAGTCCTTCTCCCGTATGTTCCGACGAAGGATGAACAGTCCGCCCTTCACCGGCGCATACTTCTGAAGCGCCTCCAGAGCCGCCGAGACCGTGTTGGCCTGGCTCTTCACGTCACTCAGAACGGAGGACTCCCGCCGCAGCAGGGCCGTCCACTCCGGGTCCGCCAGCTTGTCACTGGGTTCGGTGACCTCCACGCATCCCACATGGAGCAGCTGCTGGAGCAGAGCGTCCCGCTCTTCTTCCAGACCAATCACCCGCAGCCGCTTCATCTTGACAATGGACATCAGACATTCACAACCCTTCTGACAATGAGTGCCGACGCCTCTGCCATGCGGCCTTTGGCCGCCTTACGCAGTGCATCGCAGGAGCGCTTTGTCTCCTCCGCGACGGTTTCCGCCTGTTTTGAAGCCTTTTTCTCCGCTTCTTTCATAAACTGGGCTGCTTTGGCTTCCGCCTCCGCCCGGGCCGCCGCCAGAGCGGCCTCACCGCTCTTCTGTGCGTCCGAAACCGTCTTTTTTGCCTGTGCCGTCGCTTCTGATTTGCGTCTCTGGGTCAATTCTTCCGCTTCGGTCACCTGCTTGATCCCCTCAAGAGACATTTTTTCACCGCCTTTCAGTCTGTCTTACGAACAGGAAACTCTTCCGATTCTAATAGAAATGATACTCGAAAGAGGAGTGAATTGCAAGTTTAAAATTTCGTATCCTGTCTAATGTGCTGTGCAGTATTTGCAAGTTCTCCAGTATTAAATTTCACTTTTTTGTTAAAAAAAAGACTAAACCGCCTGTTTTAAACCCAAACAAGCAGCCTTTCCCCCCACTCCTCTCAAATGCCCCGATTTTCGCGCTTTCATTTTTGGTAATTTTGTATACCGGTTAGTTCACCTAGAAACCAGCTGTGATTGTCCTGGAAATCCCCGCAGAAACAGGAACTTTTAGCTGCTTTTCTCCTCTTTCCACACCGGTCCTCTCTGACAGGTTCATTACTTTTTCCAATAAAACAAGGTCATTATATGGCATTCTCACCGGAACTATCCGTGTCCTACGGAAAAAGAGCGTGAGGCCTTCTGCCTCACGCTCTTTGCATGTGCATCATTTTCCTCTGTCTGTGTCAGTCCTCCGGCCAGATGGCCCAGTTCTCCCCGGCAGCGCCGGCCTGGCTCCCCACAGTCACCAGAGAGCTCCCGTCCATCCCGGCGGCCACCAGACGATTCCGGCCCTCCACTGCGGGCAGCTCCTCCAGACGGGCCCATACCCGGTCGGCGCTGGCGGCCATCCCCGCCAGGCTCTGACCGCTCTCCGAGTTGCTCCCGTTCTGGAGCACCCCCTCGTCCGTCACAATGGACAGCTTCACATCGGGGTACTGGGCGTTCAGAGCCGCTTTTACCTGGGCGTAAAAGGCGGTGATGATCGTCTCAAACTGCGTCTCGTCATAGGCGTCTCCCGGCCGGATGTTGACCAGCGCGCCATCGGTGGGGTAGGCGCTGTTGTCCAGCAAAATCTCGTCAAAGCCCAGCCCGGCCAGCTCCAGGCACACATCGGTGACATACTGCCGCACCTCGGCGCTGGTGGGGCTCATCCAGCGGACATTTCCGTTGTCCCGCCAGTTGTAGTCCTTGTAGGTCTTGACGCCCATTGTGGGCTCCTCATAGGGGACCGTGTTGTCCCGGAAGCAGGACACCCGGGCCACGGTATAGAGGTCACCCCCGTTGAGGGTACGGATGGCCTCGTTGAGGGCGGCGTC
This sequence comes from Candidatus Flavonifractor merdigallinarum, assembly GCA_019115265.1. Taxonomy (GTDB): domain Bacteria; phylum Bacillota; class Clostridia; order Oscillospirales; family Oscillospiraceae; genus Pseudoflavonifractor_A; species Pseudoflavonifractor_A merdigallinarum. Next base: position 9,897 of record DXDX01000060.1, read on the forward strand.
CTTGGCGCTGGCGCCGGTCTCTGTGGCCAGGGCAATCTGGGAAACATAGCCCAGGGTTCCGTCATCCGCCTTCATATCAAAGAGGGCCGCGCTCCCTCCGGCGGCCTGCACCTGACTGGCCGCGGTGCCGTCGCTCAGCGCGGAGCGGGGCAGCTTCACCGCCTGAATGGTCGTCACCGGCTCCGGTGTGGGGCTGGCGGAGGGCTCCGGGTCGGCGGAGACCACCACCAGCGGCTGGCTCTCCTCCACATTCGGGTCTTTGGCTCCGCCCTCAAAGGGCAGTTTTAACTGGAACCCGTCGCTGGTGTACACGCCGAACTTCTCCAGGACCACATAGCTCCCCGCCACCGCAATCAAAATAATCAGCAAGATGACAATAATGACCTTCAGCACCGTCTGAGAGCGAGACCGGCCCCGGTAGGCTCCGTATCCATATCCTCGATAGCGCATGGACAACAATTCCCCCTATTCCTGCGCCCCTTCCTCTTCTCTGGCTTTCAGGGCCGCTTCCAGCTTGCACAGGGCCTCGGCCACCTGTGCTTTGTCCTCTGGAGTCATGGTGTCCAGAAGGGAGTTAAAATAGCCGCTGACATCGGTTTCCGCCTTCTCACGCAGCGTGTAATATTTTTCGGTGGCTGAGACATAGATCACACGGCGATCGTGTTCCGACCGCTCCCGTTTGGCCAGTCCCAGCTTTTCCAGCCGGTCGACAATTCCAGAGACGGTACTGTTGGCGCTCCCGGTCCGCTCGGCCAAGACACTGATGGGAATTGGCCCCTCCTCTCCCAACACATTCAGCACCAGTGCCTGTGGAAAGGTCAGATTCAGCCTTCCAAAATGGGCGCGGAACTGCTGGGACATGTGTTGGGTCACCCGTAGATAAGACATCAGAACGCTCGGCACCTTATCCATTCTCATCTCCCCTTCCAATCCCTCTGAGCGGCCCGGTCCTCCCCCTGTTCTTCCAAAACTCCTGTTACCAAGAGGATAGCGCCTGGCCCATCATTTGTCAATGTAATGTGGGATTTTCAGCCTTCTTTTCGCAAATTTCTCTATCCCATCACCGGGGTTGTCATCCGCTCCAGAACAACTGCAAGCTCCGCCCGGGTGGTCGCCTGCTTCGGGGAAAGTTTTCCAGCGCTTCCAGTCAGCAGACCGGCCCCCAGCGCGTGCTCCATGGCGGTGCGGGCCCATTTGGAGATAGACCCCTGATCCCGGTACAGATCCAGCACCCCCTTGGCCAGATCGTGCCCGGCATAGCGGGCATATTGATAGAGGAACACCGCCAGCTCTTCCCGGGTCACCCCGTTCCCCGGTTCAAAGCGGCCCTTGCCGTCGCCTGAGGCAATGCCGTTTTCCTCCGCCCACGCCACCGCCTGGGCATACCAGGCGTCTGTGCTCACATCGGAAAACCCGCTCTCCCCCTGGGGCACGGGCGAGCCGGCCAGATGCCACAGCGCTGTAACGGTCGCCGCCCGGGTGACCGGTGTGTTCGGGCTGAAGGTTGTGTCGCTGGTGCCCCCCATCAGGCCGGCGGCCACCGCCTCCTCCACCGCCCCGGCATACCAGGCATTGTCTTTCACATCGGTAAAGCTGCTGGCGCCCACAGGCAGCGCCAGCGCCGCACACAAACTCAGCGCGCACAAGATCCGTAGCGGCGCGGACTTGACGGTCTTTTGCATTTCGATCCTTCCCCTCGATCTGGATTTCATTCGCTACTCTGTTGATTCTATTTTATTTTATCACAGACTACATCCCTCTTTGTTTAATATTTTATGAACAATTGGCAACACTTTTGGGATTTTATCTTTTTTCTTCGGACGGAAAGCCTCTCCTTGTCCAAAATGCCGATTGACTTCTCCCAGTGGGTATGCTATAGTAGCGGTGCGTTGAAAAGGGAGTAGTTCCAGGCCCTTCCGGCCTGGGGATGCCGTCAACACCACGGTCTGCTGTGGGCGGACCTGGCGGCATACGCCGAGTTTCTCAGGTTCGGTAACAAGACTTTTCAGCGGCTGCGTTCCATGCAGTCGCTGGGGAGTCTTTTTTTATTTGTCCCACAGAAAAGCCCCAGCCCCATTTTTTAGAAAAGGATGTGCAGTTATGTCAGAGCCCTACTTCAACCGCACACCGGAGCAGGCGCTGGAAGCCCAGCAAGCCTCCCGCTCCGGTCTCAGCCCCCAGGAGGCGGCCAAGCGGGCCGAAACGTACGGCCCCAACAAACTCAGCGAGGGTAAGAAAAAGTCGGTGGCCATGGTCTTTGCCGAGCAGTTCAAAGACCTTCTGGTGGTCATCCTGGTCATCGCCGCCCTCATCTCCGCCGTGTCGGAGAATGTGGAGAGCACCATCGTCATCTTCGCGGTGCTCATCCTCAACGCGGTACTGGGTACCGTGCAGTACCTCAAGGCGGAAAAGTCCCTGGAAAGCCTGAAAGCCATGTCGTCCCCCACCGCCAAGGTCCTTCGGGGCGGCGTGCGGGTGGAGATTCCCTCCGCGGAAGTGGTCCCCGGCGACATTGTACTGCTGGACGCCGGCGATTTGGTGGTGGCCGACGGGCGGATTCTGGAAAACTTCTCCCTGAAGGTCAATGAGAGCTCCCTCACCGGTGAGAGCGAGGGAGTGGAAAAGACCGCCGACACCATCCAGAGTGAGCAGGTCGCCCTGGGTGACCAGAAAAACATGGTCTTTTCCGGTTCCCTGGTGACCTATGGCCGGGCCACGGTACTGGTCACCGCCACCGGCATGGACACCGAGCTGGGCAAAATCGCCGCGCTGATGAACCAGACCCAGCAGCGCAAGACCCCCCTCCAGAAGAGCCTGGACGACTTCTCCGGCAAGCTGGCGGTGGTCATCATGGCCATCTGCGCGGTGGTCTTTGTACTCTCCATCTTCCGCAGCCATATGGGTATTCTGGACTCCCTGATGTTTGCCGTGGCGCTGGCAGTGGCCGCCATCCCGGAGGCCCTCTCCTCTATTGTCACCATTGTGCTGGCCATGGGCACTCAGAAGATGGCCAAACAGAACGCCATTATGAAGGACTTGAAGGCGGTGGAGAGTCTGGGCGCGGTGTCCGTCATCTGCTCGGATAAGACCGGCACCCTCACGCAGAACCGCATGACCGTCCAGAAGATTTACGCCGACGGGAAGCTCCTGGACGGCACCGCGCTGGAGCTGGCCAACGACCCCCAGCGCCTGTTGCTGAAAATCGGCATTCTGGCCAGCGACGCCACCTATGACCCGGAGAGCGGCGCCTCCATCGGCGACCCCACCGAGGTGGCTCTGGTCCAGCTGGGCGAGAACTTCCATGTGGAAGAGGGCATCTACCGGCAGTATCACCCCCGTCTGGGCGAGCTGGCCTTTGACTCGGACCGCAAGCTGATGAGCACCCTCCATATGCTGGACGGGGTGCCCACCCTGCTGACCAAGGGCGCCATTGACACTCTGCTGGCCCGCTCCACCACCCTCCTCACCTCGGAGGGGGCGGTCCCCATGACGGAGGCCCGCCGTCAGGAGATTATGACGGTCAATGAGCAGCTCTCCAATGAGGGGCTGCGTGTGCTGGCCTTTGCCCAGCGCCCCCTGGACCAGGTGCGGGAGCTCACCCTGGACGATGAACAGGACTTTACCTTTGTGGGTCTGGTGTCCATGATTGACCCGCCCCGGCCCGAGTCCGTTCAGGCCGTGGCCGACGCCAAGAGCGGCGGCATCCGCACCATTATGATTACCGGCGACCACAAGGTCACCGCCTCCGCCATCGCCCGCCAGATTGGCATTTTCCAGGACGGCGACATGGCCCTGTCCGGCGTGGAGCTGGACGCCATGAGTGACGAGGAGCTTGACAAGATTCTCCCCCGCGTCTCGGTGTACGCCCGCGTCTCCCCCGAGCACAAAATCCGCATTGTATCCGCGTGGCAGCGCCGGGGCAATATCGTATCCATGACCGGCGACGGCGTCAACGACGCCCCCGCCCTCAAAAAGGCGGACATCGGCGTGGCCATGGGCATCACCGGCACCGAGGTGAGCAAGGACGCCGCCTCCATGATTCTGGCGGATGACAACTTCGCCACCATCGTCCGCGCGGTGGTCAACGGGCGCAACGTATACGCCAACATCAAAAACGCCATTCAGTTCCTGCTCTCCGGCAATATGGCGGCCATTCTGTGTGTGGTGTACGCCTCTCTGGCCGGACTGAGCGTCCCCTTTGCGCCGGTGCACCTGCTGTTTATCAACCTGCTCACCGACTCCCTGCCCGCCATCGCCATCGGCATGGAGCCCGCCCGCAAGGGCCTTTTGAAGCAGAAGCCCCGGGACCCCAAGGCCCCCATTCTGGACCGCGCCCTGCTCAGCCGCATTTTTGGCCAGGGCTTACTCATCGCCCTGCCAGTGATGGCCGCCTTCTATCTGGGCCTGAGCTACGGCGGCGCGGCGGCGGCCTCCACCATGGCCTTTGCCACCCTCACCCTGGCCCGGCTGTTCCACGGCTTCAACTGCCGGGGCAAGGAGTCCATCTTCCGTCTGGGCTTTGGCTCCAACCCCTTCTCTCTGGCCGCCTTTGGCGGCGGCGTGCTGCTGCTGGCGGCGGTGCTCTTCGTGCCCGGCCTCAATACCCTCTTTGAGGCAGTGCCTCTGGACACCACCCACATCGCCCAGATTGTGGGGCTGGCCATTGCGCCCACCATCCTCATTCAGATTTTTAAAATGGTGCGCTCCGCCCGGGAGGGCTGAGTCCATTCCACGGTTCGAGAAAAAAGGAGGAACCCCCTTGATTAAGCTCATCGCCAGCGACATTGACGGCACCCTCATGCCCTACGGGCGGACGGAGCTGGACCCCCGTCTCTTCCCGATCATTCACCGTCTGCGGGAGAAAGGGGTGCTGTTCTGCCCCGCCTCCGGGCGGCAGTTCCACAGTCTGCGCCACCTTTTCGCCCCCATCGCAAACGACATCGCCTTTTTGTGTGAAAACGGCGCCATTCTCTATGGGGCCGGGACGGAGGACAGCGCCCCTGTCCTCTCCAAAACCGCCATGCCCCGGGAGAGTGCTCTGGAGCTGGCCCACGACATTCTGGCCCTCCCCGCCGGGGCTCACATTGTTATCTCCGGCGCCAACACCAGCTATCTGGTGGGGGATGAGGCGGTATTTCAGGAGCAGCTTGTCCAGGCGACCGGCAACCGCACCACCCTGGTGGCCCGACCGGAGGACGTGCCGGAGGACATTTTGAAAGTGTCCCTCTACCGCCACACCGGCTCCGAGCCGGACGCAGATCGTCTGGGTCCCCGCTGGGCCAATGTCTTTCGGATGGCGCTGGCCGGACCCGGTTGGCTGGATTTCATGTCGGCAGACAAGGGGGACGGCCTGCGTGGCATCTGCGCCGCGCTGGGTCTCACCCCCGACCAAGTGGTGGTCTTTGGCGACCACTATAACGATGTACCCATGCTGGAAGCCGCCGGCACCGCCTATTTGATGGAGGGCAGCGATCCCGCCCTCAAGGCCCGTTTCCCCCGCCACTGCTCCAATGTGGAGGACACGCTGGAGGAGATTCTGGCCACACTGTAACCACCTGTGCTCGCCGCATGGGCCGCTTACCCAGCGGGGGCGTCCTGCGCGGGTGGCGCCCGATTTCTTTTCGCGGAAAAGAAATCGGGGAAAGAAAAGGCGGAGAGGGGAACTTCTCGTTCCCCTCTCCACTCCCCTCCAAAAGGGCGGCCTTTTTATGGGGCCGCCCCATTTTTTTGCGGTAGCTGAAAGTTTTTGCGGTTACCTGTCTTGCATGGCAGTACAACGCTGTCCTCATAGGCAAAAAACTCGGTTCAAATGGCACCGGACTGGTGCAATCCCACCGCAGCGGAACTTTAGCCGGGGTGCGCATTGGGGGGAGTGCAGAGGGGGCAGCGCCCCCTCTGCGCTTTCTTTCCCACCGCTTTCTTTGGCAAAGAAAGCGGTGCTCCCGCTGAGTAAGCGGCCCGCGCGGCGAGCGCAAAAACTCCCGACTTGGCCGGTTGTGCAGTTCAATTTCTAAACGCCAGCCAGCGCCCAGTTGAGCAGCAGGAGCAGCCCAAATCCTGGCACCCCCAGCACCCCCAGCACCAAAGCGTTGACCAGATTCACCCCCAGATGGATGCCCAGCATCCCGCTCAACTGGCTGAACAGGGCCAGCACCCCCAGCCCCACGCCGGTGCGGGCCCCCAGACGCAGCAGACGGCCCACTGTCCGGCGCAGCGCCAGCAGCGCAATGAGCAGGATGAGCCCCACCATTACCAGAGAGAGATGTTCCACCATCCATTCCATCCCGCGGCCTCCTTCCCTTCCCCTGTGCCTCCGGCGGGTGTCAGCAGGCGCAGCCCCTCCGGGCGGCAGGCCTTTCGCTCCCGCTGGGGCGGCATCTCTCCGCATTCCAGCCCCTTCAGCTGCCGCAGCAGATAGCCGTACCGGGCCTGGAGGGCGTTGATCTCATAGACATAGGACTCAATGAGTTCCGAGTCCGCCGCGCGGTTAAAGCCCGCATAGGCCCTTGCGATGCTGCTGCGGGTGTGGGCCAGCCCTTCCAGCAGGGCCTGCCGCTCTAGATTCTGCCCCTTTTTGCCACGCTCCTGTTTTGCCATAGCCGCTCCTTTCCCATTGTGCGCCTTACCTGAGTTTATGAGCAGTTTGGCCGGATATGCCCTTTTTTATACCAGTTTTTGCCTGGTATCACCCGCTCGGATGGGCACATACTAGCACTGGGCACAACGGGAGGACGCAGTTCTCCCAGACCATCTCCTTATCCGCTGGGGCAGGGCACACCCGCTCCGCAGAGCGGCAGACAGGAGGGGTGTGGCCCTGGAAGGCCGCCGGAAGCCCACGCTCCGGCGGCCTTCGTGGTATTTTTCGGCCTTTTCTTGACACCTCTCCGGGATTTGGGGTATGATTATTCTGTAAAGGTATGCATCATCGGATGGAATTGGAGTGAGAAACGATTCATGGCAACAAGCACCCCAAAAAACTACGGCAACGAATCTATCTCCGCCCTCAAGGGCGCTGACCGGGTACGCAAGCGGCCCGGTGTTATTTTCGGCTCGGACGGACTGGACGGCTGTGAGCACGCCGTCTTTGAAATCCTGTCCAACGCCATTGACGAGGCCCGGGAGGGCCACGGCTCCCTCATCACCGTCACCCGCTACGACGATCACTCCATTGAGGTGGAGGACTTTGGCCGGGGCTGTCCGGTGGACTGGAACGAGCGGGAGCAGAAGTACAACTGGGAGTTGGTGTTCTGCGAGCTCTACGCCGGCGGCAAGTACGGCAACGGCGAGGGGGACAACTATGAGTATTCCCTGGGCCTGAACGGTCTGGGCTCCTGCGCAACCCAGTACGCCAGCGCCTATTTTGACGCGGTCATCCACCGGGACGGCTTCCAGTACTCCCTCCACTTTGAGAAGGGGGAGAATGTGGGCGGGCTCACCAAAGAGCCCAGTGACCGGAAGAAAACCGGCTCCCGCTTTCACTGGCTGCCCGATTTGGAGGTCTTTACCGACATCAACATCCCAGTGGAGTACTATCTGGATGTGCTCAAGCGCCAGGCGGTAGTCAACGCCGGTGTCACCTTCCGCTTCCGTAACCAGGTGGGGCCCAACCGCTTTGAGACCACCGACTTCCGCTATGAAAACGGCATCATTGACTATGTGAAGGAGCTGGCCGGGGAGAACTCCCTCACCCAGCCGGTGTTCTGGCAGACGGAGCGCCGGGGCCGGGACCGGGCGGACAAGCCGGAGTACAAGGTAAAACTCAGTGTATCCTTCTGCTTCTCCAACACGGTGCAGGTGATTGAGCACTACCACAACTCCTCCTGGCTGGAGCACGGCGGCTCCCCGGAGAAGGCGGTGAAGAGCGCCTTTGTCTCGGGCATTGACGCTTATCTGCGCCAGCAGAACAAGTACCAGAAGAACGAGGCCAAGATCACCTTCAACGACATCCAGGACGCCCTGGTGCTGGTGTCCAACAACTTCTCCACCCAGACCTCCTATGAGAACCAGACCAAGAAGGCCATCAACAACAAATTTGTCCAGGACGCCATGGCGGAGTTTTTGAAAGCTCAGCTGGAGGTCTACTTCATCGAAAACCCCTTTGACGCGGAGAAGATCGCCGAGCAGGTGCTGGTGAACAAGCGCTCCCGGGAGAGCGCGGAGAAGGCCCGTCTGAACATCAAGAAAAAGCTCTCCGGCAGTGTGGACATCGCCAACCGGGTACAGAAGTTTGTGGACTGCCGTACCAAAGACACCGAGCGGCGGGAGCTGTACATCGTGGAGGGCGACTCGGCCCTGGGCGCGGTGAAGCTGAGCCGGGACGCGGATTTTCAAGGCATTATGCCGGTGCGGGGCAAAATCCTCAACTGCCTGAAAGCGGACTACGCCAAAATCTTCAAGAGCGAGATCATCATGGACCTTTTGAAGGTGCTGGGCTGCGGGTGCGAAGTGCAGGACAAGCACGCCAAGGATATGGCCTCCTTTGATTTGATGAACCTGCGCTGGAACAAAATCATCATCTGTACCGATGCTGACGTGGACGGCTTCCAGATTCGCACCCTCATCCTCACCATGCTCTACCGCCTGGTGCCCACCCTCATCCAGCGGGGGTATGTGTATATCGCGGAATCCCCCCTCTATGAAATTACCTGCAAGGAAAAGACCTGGTTTGCCTACTCGGACAAGGAAAAGCAGGACATCACCCAAAAACTCTCCGGCAAAAAGTTTGACATTCAGCGCTCCAAAGGTCTGGGTGAAAACGAGCCGGATATGATGTGGCTCACCACTATGAACCCGGAGACCCGGCGGCTGATTAAAGTCATGCCGGAGGATGTGGCGCGCACCGCTGCGGTCTTTGATCTGCTGCTAGGGGATAACCTCCAGGGCCGGAAAGACCACATCGCGGACAACGGCTATAAATATCTGGAGCTGGCGGATATTTCCTGACAATCAAGGAGGGCAGATATGGCGGATCACCTTCAATTCCAGCGGCTTGACCCCAAAAAAGATGGAGACTGGATTAGTGTGGCCATCTTTCTCAATGGGGTGGAGCTGACAGAGATCCTGCGGGAGATAGAAGCGCCCTATGCCGTGGAGGCGGGGCATCCCGATTTGGCCGGAAACTACGGCCACCAGACGCCCGAAGAACTCTATCAGAATCTGACCTCCTGGGAGGAAGAAGTCCCGCTCCTGTGCTGTGACGGCTGCGGCATGAGCGGCTGCTGGTCCATTCTGGTGGACATCCAGCAGGACGATGCCTTTGTCTACTGGACGCACTTCCAGCAAAACCACCGGGAGCATTGGCACTATGACCTCTCCTATCAGTTTCCCCGCTCGGAGTACGAGGCACAGCTGGAGCAGCTTCGCCTCCTGACAACTTCTCCCCAAACTGTGTGAGGTGACCCAAAAGATGAAACGCCTTCTTCCTCTGCTCTGTGGTGTGCTGGTGCTGTCCACCGTTCTGTTTGGCGTCCTCTGGCAGCGGGAAGCCCACTCCCACCGGGAGCTGGAACAGCTCTGGATTAGCGCCGCAGCCCACGCCTCCCAGCAGCTCTCCGACTATCAGCAGACCGGAGAATCCCTTCTCCTCACCCAAGCAGCGGCAGACCTACATGTCATGCACTGTGCAGCCGGGCAGCTGGACACTTCTTCCGCCGCATATGCCGATTTGAACGCGGTATGCTCTCTCCTGCTGGCCGATCCGCTCCAAGGCTCCACGCTCCTCTCTGATTGGATGGATGTAATGGATTTGGCAGTGGAAGAGGGCCTTGTATCCCAGGGGCCCAACTGGCCCATCCGCCTCAATGAGCTGCGCCATGCTCTGGAAGGGGCCGCTTAACTCCAGCGTTTTTACATGCATTTGAACTCGAATACAAAGGATGATACCATGCCCAAGAAAAAGGCCCCGGAGACCGGGGCGAAAAAAGTCAACAACCCCAACGTCATGGGCCTGCGGCCGGAGGTGCTGGAGCAGCCCATCACCGAGACGCTGGAGCTCAACTACATGCCCTACGCGATGAGCGTCATTGTCTCCCGGGCCATCCCGGAGATTGACGGCTTCAAGCCCAGCCACCGGAAGCTCCTCTACACTATGTATCAGATGAAGCTGCTGGGGGGCGCCCGCACCAAGAGCGCCAACGTGGTGGGCCAGACCATGAAATTGAACCCCCACGGTGACGCCGCCATCTATGACACGATGGTGCGCCTCTCCCGCGGATACGGCGCCCTGCTCCACCCCCTGGTGGACTCCAAGGGCAACTTTGGCAAGGTCTACTCCCGGGACATGGCCTGGGCGGCCAGCCGGTACACCGAGGTGCGTCTGGACCCCATCTGCGCCGAGCTCTTTCGGGACATCGACCAGGACGCGGTGGACTTTGTGGACAACTACGACGGCAAGCTCAAAGAGCCCGCCCTCCTGCCCACCACCTTTCCCAATGTGCTGGTGAGCGCCAACCAGGGCATCGCCGTGGGGATGGCCTCCAACCTGTGCGGCTTCAACCTCACAGAGGTGTGTGACGCCACCATCGCCTATCTGAAACATCCCAACACAGATTTGCTCTCGGTGCTGAAAGGCCCCGACTTCCCCACCGGGGGCCAGCTTCTCTATGATGAGGGGGCGCTGCGCCAGATTTACCAGACCGGCCGGGGCTCGGTACAGGTGCGGGCCAAGTGGCGCTATCTCAAAAGTGAAAATCTCATTGAGATTGTGGAAATCCCCTACTCCACCACGGTGGAGGCCATTATGGACAAGGTCTCCGAGCTCATCAAAACCGGCAAAATCAAAGAGATTGCCGACATGCGGGATGAGACCGACCTCAACGGCCTGAAAATCACCATTGACCTCAAGCGGGGGGCCGACCCGGACAAACTGATGGCCCGCCTCTTCAAATCCACCCCTCTCCAGGACGCCTACTCCTGCAACTTCAATATTCTCATTCAGGGGATGCCCCGCGTGATGGGTGTGGGGGAGATTCTGGAGGAGTGGACCGCCTGGAGGATGGACAGCGTGCGCCGGCGGACCTACTTCGCCATGCAGAAGAAGGAGGAAAAGCTCCATCTGCTCCAGGGGTTGAAAAAAATCTTGCTGGACATCGACCGGGCTATCCAAATCATCCGGGAGACGGAAGAGGACGCCGAGGTGGTGCCCAACCTGATGATTGGCTTTGGCATTGACCAGATTCAGGCGGAGTATGTGGCCGATATCAAGCTGCGCAACATCAACAAGGAGTATATCCTCCGCCGCACCCAGGAGACGGAGAGTCTGGCCGAGGAAATCGCGGACTTGAAGGACCTCATTGACAGCCCGACCCGGCTGAAAAAGGTGCTGATCTCCGAGCTCCAGGCGGTGAAAAAGAAGTACTCCGTCCCCCGCCGTACGGAGATTGTCTATGACTTCTCCAACGAAATTCAGGTGGACGCCGAGGAAGAGGTCCCCGACTACCCTGTCCACGTCTTTCTCTCCAAAGAGGGGTATTTTAAGAAAATCACCCCCCAGTCCCTCCGCATGGCCAGCGAGCAGAAGTACAAGGAGGGAGATGGCCCCTGTCTCCAGTGGGAGGCGAACAACCGGGACGAGCTGTTGGTCTTTACCGACAAGCAGCAGTGCTATAAATCCCGCCTCTCCGATTTTGGGGACACCAAGGCCAGCGCGCTGGGTGAATTTCTGCCCACCCGCCTGGGAATGGACAGCGGGGAAAATGTGGTGTGGGTATGTATTACCCACGATTACAGTGGCCACGTCCTCTTCTTCTTTGAAAACGGCAAGGCCGCCCGGGTGGAGCTGGCCACCTACAAGACCCAAACCCGCCGCAAGCGCCTGACCGGTGCGTACAGCGACAAGTCCCCCCTAGCCTCTGCCCTGCTGATTCAGGAGGACGCGGAGCTGGCCCTCTTCTCCAGCGAGGGGCGCTGTCTCATCTTCCACACCGCCGCTCTGGCTCCCAAGAGCACCCGCACCACCCAAGGGGTGCAGGTGATGACAATCAAACCCAAGCACCACCTGGAGCGGGTTCTCCCCCTCTCCGAGACTGCCATTGTCCATCCCGCCCGCTACCGCGCCAAGAGCCTCCCTGCCGCCGGTCTGCCGCTGCGGGCGGAGGACCGGGGTGAGGAACAGCTCACCATGCTCTAAGCATCCTGTGAGGTATTTCTATGAAGGATACGGCGAAACGCCTTTTCATCGCTTATTTTTGGATTACCGTCGGCTCCGCCATCTACGCCCTGGGCTTTGACTGGTGCTATGCCCCCAACTCCATCGGCTTTGGCGGCATCACCGGTCTGGCTCAGATTATCAACGCGGTCTTTCCCTGGGCCCCCATCGGCGTGGTGGTCATTGTCCTCAACCTGCCCCTCTTCATTTTGGGGTGGCGTCTGCTGGGGGGCCACCTTCTCCTCTCCTCCCTCTACGCCATGTTTATTTCGTCCGTCTTTGTGGATGTGCTGGCCGCGCTGGTCCCCTTCCAGCCCATGGACCCCATGCTGGCCACCATCTTTGGCGGGATTCTGGTGGGGTTGTCGCTGGGCATTGTCCTCCTCCAAGGGGCCACCACCGGCGGCACGGATTTGCTGGCCCGGCTCTTGAAGCTGCGCTTTGCGTGGCTGCCCATGGGCAAGCTCCTGATGGTGGTGGATCTGGCGGTCATTGTGGCGGTGGCGCTGGCCTTCCGCAATCTCTCCAGCGCTCTGTATGGCCTGGTGTCCCTCTATATTTTCACCGCGGTGATGGACATGGTTCTCTACGGCCTGGACAGCGCCAAAGTGGCCTATATCATCTCCAGCAAGCCGGACGAGGTGTCCAAGGCCATTTTGAATGAGCTGGACCGGGGCGTCACCTTCCTCCACGGGGAGGGCGGCTGGTCTGGCGAGTCCAAAAAGGTGCTGCTCTGCGCCTTCAAGCAGAGGCAGATTGTCCCTCTCCGGCGCATGGTCAAGGAGATTGACCCGGAGGCGTTTCTCATCGTCTGCGACGCCCACGAGGTGCTGGGGGATGGATTCCGCAGCTATCAGCAAAACGATTTGTAATTTCCCAAACAAGACATACAGGAGGTAATGATTATGGCAAACCTGGAAGCCCTGCGCAAGCATCTGGAGGAAAACGGATTCCACACCGCCTACTTCGCCACCGCCCAGGAGGCGGCGGACTATCTGGACGGCAAGCTGGACGGGCGCACCATCGGCATGGGCGGCTCCATGTCCATCCAGCAGATGGGCCTGCCGGAGCGTCTGGCCGCCCACAACACCTTCTACTCCCACTGGACCGGCGTCACCCATGAGCAGGCCGCCGGGGCGGACGTGTACCTCTCCTCGGTGAACGGTGTAGCGGAGACGGGGGAACTCATCAACATTGACGGCACCGGCAACCGCGTGGCCTCCACCATCTTTGGCCATAAGGAGCTCTATCTCATTGTGGGCGTCAACAAGATTGCCCCCGACTACGACGCCGCGCTGTGGCGGGCGCGGAACATCGCCTCCCCCAAAAACGCCCAGCGCCTGGGCCGCAAGACCCCCTGCGCAGAAAAGGGCGACCGCTGCTACAACTGCAACAGCCCGGAGCGCATCTGCCGGGCCCTCACGGTGCTGTGGAAAAAGCCCAACGCCATCCCCTATGCGGAGGTGGTGCTGGTGGGCGAGGAGCTGGGGCTGTAACGGACATAGGAGGAACCATGAGACGGATCTGTGCCGCGGTGCTGCTTCTGGCGGCTCTGTTGTCTCTCAGCGGGTGCTCCGCCATGCTGGAGCGCTCCTATCAGGTAGTCACCGACCACCCGGAGCACCCGGCCACCGCGGACGACTCAGGGGTGCTCAAGGCGGAGAGCTATCAGGACCTGGTCAACGACATTCTCTACTTTGTCAACCAGGGGGTAGAGAGCGGTGTAATCCGTATGATTGACTACACCCGGGACGTGGAGACCGACCTGAATAACGCCTGTCTGGAGGTAGCCCGAGACGCCCCCATCGGGGCCTACGCGGTGGACTTCATTAAGTATGACTACACCCCTGTGGTGAAGTACTATGAGGCCAATATCACCATCTCCTACCAGCGCACCCAGGAACAGATCCGCTCCATTCAGAACGTGACCGGCACCAGTGCCATCCGGGCGGAGCTCCAGGAGGCCCTCCTCCAGTTCTCTTCCGAGTCGGTGCTCCACATCGCCTACTTCAATGAGGATGAGGACTACATTGCCTCCCTCATTCAGCAGGCCTACTATGACACACCCGCCGCCGCTTTTGGGATGCCACAATACACCATCTCCCTCTACCCCAAAACGGGGAGTGAGCGGATTGTGGAGATTCTTCTCCAGTATCCCGACACCCCAGAGGCGCTCCGGCGCAAAAGTGCCCAGCTCCGACAGCAGGCCGAGCAGCTCACCACCGCCCTCAATGGACACACCCCCACCAATATGGCCCGCTCCCTCCTGGCGCTGCTGCGCCAGCGGGTGGAGCTGGTATCAGACTCCACCCCTGACCGCTCCACCGCCTACGCCGCCCTTATGGAAAATCAGGCGGACAGCGAGGGGCTGGCTCTGGCCTTCCAGCTCCTGTGCCAGCAGCTGAAGCTGGAGTGTACCCTGGTACAGGGGACGCTGGACGGTGTACCCCACTTCTGGAACATTGTCGCGCTGGAGGATGGGGCCTACCGCCATGTGGACGCCAGCCAGGCAACGGGGCTTTTCTACACAGACCGGGAGCTGTCCAACCTGAATTACGTCTGGAACACCACAGAGACCCCCGTCTGCGGCGGCCAGACCACCACCACTTCCCCCTGAAAAAATCCTTGACTTTTTGGCGCTCCTTGGGTATAATAACACCTGTCGTTCGCAGGTGTAGCTCATCTGGTAGAGCGCCACCTTGCCAAGGTGGAGGTA
>DXDX01000061.1 GCA_019115265.1 Candidatus Flavonifractor merdigallinarum
TGGGCGCTCCAGCTGCCCGCCAGAGTGCCGGTGGCGGCCAAACGGGCCAGCACCCGCAGGAGAAACATGCCGGGGGCCGCCAGTACCATGGTGCTCACCACCGGCAGGCACGGCCACAGCGTACACAGTACCGGCAGGAGCACCACTGCGATGGAGATGGTAAAGGCCCCCGGCCCCAGGCCCATGGACACCTGTGAGGATACCGCAATCACCAGCGCCCCCAAAAGTGCAGAGCGCCGCCGGGACCCCTGTTCCATATGTCGCCTCCTGTTCCCCGATGTTTTTATTATCCTTTTTTATTATCATACTATATTTTCATAGATTTGTATACACTGTGAAAAAAAGTTCCTATTTTGGGCAAAAAATCAGACCTCCATACAATGGAGGTCTGATTTGAAAATTTAAAGCTCTTCTTCGTTGTGAAACAGCAGGCGGTAAGCCGCTCCATCCACCGCGTAAACGCTGTCCAAATCCTCGTGGCTCATGGAAGCCGGGTCAAAGGGAATCTGGAACTTGACGCAGGTGCCGCAGGAGGCCGACAGCGCCCGGGGGACGGGCATCATTTTGGGCTTGTCCCCCAGGGCCTTACAGGTCTTTTGAAATTCCAGCGCCCCAAAGTGGGTGTGGAAGGTGGCAATCTGCTCCATCTTACTTGGTGATGGTCAGCTCAAAGTCCTCCCCCACCGCCTTGTGGGTGACTTTGTAGCCCGCATTGGAGGCAAAACGGGTGATATTCTGCACCGGCGTCATGCTGTCCACCAGTACCTTCAGCGGTACGCCGCCCTTGAGGGCGTTTTTGGTCATCAGCACCGGCTCCGGGCAGGAGTAACCTCTGGCGTCCAGTTCATTCATAAATGAATCCTCCTTATTTCTTCTTGCCCAGGTTGAGGGCCCCAATCACGCACACAATCAAAAGCCCCAGGATAACCGCCACTTTGCCGTTGGCAGTGGGGCCGTCCGTCGAGGAGGCCAGGCCGAAGTTGTGGCAGAAGGCGGCGCCCACCACCATGCCCAGCACGGCCATGGAGGAGTCGCTGTTGCCGCTGCCGGAGAGGATGAGCTGGCGCAGGGGGCAGCCGCCCAGCAGCACCGAGCCCACGCCCACCAGGACCATGCCCAGCAGATTCCACAGCCCGTCCACATAGGCCACCGGCTGACCAGCAAAGCCGGGGTTAAATTTCCCCAGAATCAGATTCCCCACCAGCACCGCCACAAAGATAGTCACAAAGCCGCTGAGCAGGTGGAAGTCCCGGAAGAGGATGGCGTCGCGGATGCCGCCCACCATACACAGGCGGGTCTTTTGGGCCAGCGCGCCCACCACCAGACCGGCAATCAGCGCCGCTGCCACAGGCGCCCGCATGGAGCCCGGGCCGCTCTCGGAAAAGGCCAGCAGAGCGGGCGCACCCACCAACAGAATGAGCAGGCCCACCGCCACCGCGGGCATCAGAACGCCCTCCACCTTAGGCTGGGGGGTGGATTTTTTGAGGGAGAAGCCAGCGCGCAGGAACAGGGTGCCGATGAAAATGCCCAGCGCAAAGCCCACCAGGCCCAGCAGGGCGTTTCCGTCACCGCCGCCCAGACGGATGACCATGCGCAGAGGGCAGCCCAGGAACATCAGCGCGCCCACCATCACGCAGAAGCCCAGCACAAACCGGGCCATGGGGGATGAGCCGCCCCGGACGTTGAACTCCTTCCCGCCCAGCGCCATCAGGAAGGCGCCCAGCACCAGACCCATAATCTCCGGGCGGACATACTGCACAATGGGGGCGGTGTGGAGCTTGACGCCGCCGGCAATGTCCCGCAGGAAGCAGGCGATGCAGAAGCCCATGTTGGCCGGGTTGCCCAGGGCCACCAGGGCCACCGAGCACACGCCCACAATCAGACCAGCCAGGATGATCAGACCGTGGTCTTTCCACTTTGACATAGAATCTCCTCCTTACGATGCAATGTGACACAACATACACGTTGGCAACGTCATTATAGTCCACCCCGCCAGAGATTGGAAATTGCGTTTCTCAATATTCGGCTATATCGTAAATTGTGTTAATCTATAAAGTGCGGCACGATTACAATGTATTTATCAATATCTTTTATTTTTATTTCAAATATACCCTTCCTTTTTCGACAGGGGGTGTGTATACTAAAAACCGAAGGGTAGAGAAATGGAGCACAAAAAAGGACCCCGGTTTGACCGGAGTCCGATTTTGTCCAAACCCTCAGCGGCCAGGCCGCACATGGACCGCCCGCTCCCCGCGGGGCAGAACCTGTCCAATGGCGGCGCCGGGCACGCCCAAATCGTGGAGACGGTGGAGCAGCTCTTCCGCCCGCGCCTCCGGCACGGAGATGAGGAGGCCGCCGGCGGTCTGGGGGTCGTAGAGCACATCGCTGCGCTCCAGCGGGATGCCCGGGTCCAGCGTCACATCGTCCGCCAGATAGGCCATGTTGTTGTAGGCCCCGCCGGGGATGATGCCATCTTTGGCCAGCTCCAGGGCTTTGGGCAGGATGGGCACCGCGTCGGCCCACAGCTCAATGGTGTGGCCGCACCCCTTGGCCATCTCCTGCACATGGCCCAGAAGGCCAAAGCCGGTGATATCGGTACAGGCGTTGGGCCGCACGGGGAGCATGGCCTCCTGGGCCTTCTTGTTGAGGGTGGTCATCACGTCTAGCATCTCCGCGTACTCTGCGTCGTTGAGGAGGTCCGCCTTGGCGGCGGTGGAGAGCACGCCGGTCCCCAGGGGCTTGGTGATGATGAGCAAATCCCCCTCTTTGGAGCCGTCGTTGGTGAGAATCTCCTCGGGACGGGCAAAGCCGGTGACACACAGGCCGTATTTAGGCTCTTTGTCTTCAATGCTGTGGCCGCCTACGATGACCGCACCGGCTTCCATCACCTTGTCGTAGCCGCCGGCCAGGATGCCCTTGACCACATCCAGGGACAGGCAGTTGGGGAAGGTGAGCAGGTTCATGGCGATCTTGGGGGTGCCGCCCATGGCCCACACATCGGAGAGGGCGTTGGTGGCGGCCACCTGGCCAAACTGGAAGGGGTCGTCCACAATGGGCGGGAAAAAGTCCACCGTGGCGATCATGGCGGTGTCGTCGTTGATGCGATAGACGGCGGCGTCGTCGCTGGAGTCGAAGCCAACCATCAGATTCGGGTCATAAATGCGGGGAAGATCTGCCAGAAGAGAGCCAAGGACACCCGGTCCTATTTTGGCGCCTCACCCGCCGGCTGAGGTCATCTCGGTGAGTTTGACCGGTTTCGATTGGGATGACATTCTTCCGCACCTTCTTTCTTTCTGGTATAAGATTGGTGTCAAGGCCCCTTTATTCTACCCCGGAACCCCGCAAATAGCAACAGGAGAGAGGAACGATTTCTATGCAGCTGAAACAGTTGGAAGTGTTTGTACAGGTGGCCCGCCTCAAGAGCTTCTCCAAGGCGGCCGACGCGCTCTATCTGACCCAGCCCACCATCAGCGCCCATATCAGCGCGCTGGAGAGCGAGCTGGGGACCAAGCTGGTGGTGCGCTCCACCAAGGAGATTCAGCTCACCGCCACAGGCAGCATTCTCTTTAGCTACGCCACCCAGATTCTGGGCCTGTGCGAGCGGGCGGAGCAGGATGTCAAGACCGCCTCGTCCGATATCCAGGGCGCGCTGTCTGTGGCGGCCTCCACTGTGCCCTCCCAGTATCTCCTTCCCCGTATCCTCCCCCATCTGCGCCAGCGCTACCCCAAGGTGTTTTTCCAGGTTTTTCAGGGGGACAGCAGTCAGGTGGCCCAGCGCATCTTTGAAAACGGTGCGGAGCTGGGCATCATTGGCTCCCCGGTGCAGAAGGCCGGGTGCATCTGTACCCCCTTCTTCTCCGAGCGCATGGTGATTGTCACCCCCAACACCCCCGAGTATCAGGAGCTGGAGGGGGAGATGACCAGTCAGGTTCTGCGCTCCAGCCCCTTTTTGGTGCGGGAACCCGGTTCCGGCACCCGCAAGCGCAGCGAGGAATTTCTGCGGGGCATCGGGGTGGACCCCCGGGAACTGTCCTTGGCCGCCCAGCTTCAGAGCACTGAGAGTATCCTCCAGGGGGTGAAGAACGGCCTGGGCATCTCCATTGTCTCCGGTCTGGCTGCCAGTGACTATGTACGCATGGGGGCGGTGCTGACCTTTGACTACGACAGCCCCCTTCTCACCCGGCAGTTCTACCTCATCCACCACCGCAACCGTCCCCACTCCCCGGCGGCGGCCATGCTGCTCAAGGAGCTGCCCCGCTTCTTCCAGAATGAGATTTCCACCGAGGATGTGACCTGAGCGGCCGCGCCAAAGTTCGGCGGGTCCGAGCCACTGGATTTTGTACGTTCTGCCGCCCCGGTTGGGGTGGTTCTGTCCCATTTACACAGAAGGACTCCCCGTGTGCCCCTCCACTCTTTCCAGATTACACAGAAACGGCCCCCCAGAATACCGCGACCGGAGCGATTCGGCCGCGGTATTTGGCGTTTTCAGGGGGAAAAAACCACTTGACATTTTTTGGCGTACTCAGTAAAATACCTATAAACTTTTAATTAAATTTTTTTAATTAAAATTTTTGAAACACGAAGCCGCGACGCCGGTCGCCCCCCATTGAGAAAGGAGAACGTAATTATGTTTGAGAAGGTCCGTGACATTATTGTGAGCAACCTGAGCTGCGATCTGGAGGCCGTGACCATGGAGGCCAGCCTCACCGACGACCTGGAGCTGGACAGCCTGGACGCGGTGGACCTCAACGCCGCTCTGGAGGATGAGCTGGGCGTGTCCATGCCCGACGAGGTGCTCAAGGAAGTCAAGACCGTGGGCGACATCGTCCGCTACCTGGAGGAGCACGCCGAGTAAGGCGGCGCGACGGCTATGGAACTGAATGAAGTATTGGAGCTGATGGAGCGCTTTGAGGGGAGCGCCATTCAGCGTATGGAGCTGGAGAGCAAGGGCTTCCGGCTGATGCTGGACAAGGCTCTGCCGGTGGCAGCGGTGCCGGCGGCCCCCGTCGCGGTGGCGGCCCCCGCTCCTGTGGCCGCGCCGGCTGCTTCCGCGGCCCCGGCCGCTCCCGCCGCCCCGGCGGAAGAGGGCACCCTCATCAAAGCCCCCCTGGTGGGCACCTTCTATGCCGCGTCCTCCCCGGACGCCGCCCCCTTTGCCCCGGTGGGCGCCGAGGTGAAGAAGGGACAGACCGTGTGCATCCTGGAGGCCATGAAAATGATGAGCGAGGTCCCCGCCCCCGCCGACGGCGTCATCACCGAGGTGCTGGTGTCCGACGGCGAGCTGGTGGGCTTTGACCAGCCGCTGTTCCGCCTGAAAAAGCGCTGATCCAAACTCGGCCGGCCGCTGGCCGCAACAGCGGCGCCGCGCCATAACAGACGACCTCCATGCCCGGAGCCGGTTCTCGTCTGCGCGGATATGCCATGGAGGTTGTTATGTTCAAGCGAGTTCTGATCGCAAACCGGGGGGAAATCGCGCTGCGGGTCATCCGCGCCTGTCAGGAGATGGGGATTGAGAGTGTGGCGGTGTACTCCACCGCCGACGCCGACGCCCTCCACGTCCAGCTGGCCACACGGGCCATCTGCGTGGGCCCGGCCAAGGCGGCTGACAGCTACCTCAGCCCCATCTCCCTCCTCACCGCCGCAGTGGAGAGCGGCTGCGACGCCATCCACCCCGGCTATGGGTTCCTCTCGGAAAACGCGGAGTTTGCCGACTTGTGTGCCAAGAGCGGTCTGCGCTTCATTGGCCCCACCGGCGACATGATCCGCCAGATGGGCAACAAGGCCGCGGCCCGCGCCCTCATGCAGAAAAACGGCGTGCCGGTGGTGCCCGGCTCCGACGGCCCAGTGCCCGACAGCGCCGCGGCCGCCCAGCTGGCGGCCGCCATTGGCTACCCGGTGCTCATCAAGGCCAGCGCCGGCGGCGGCGGCCGGGGCATGCGCCGGGTGGACGACCCGGCGGATTTGGAGCGGCTCTTTGACGAGGCCCGGGCGGAGGCGGTGGCCTGCTTCGGGGATGGGGAGCTCTATCTGGAGAAGCTCATCCTCAGCCCCCGGCACATCGAGTTTCAGATTCTGGCCGACACCCAGGGGAATGTCATCCACCTGGGGGAGCGGGACTGCTCCATTCAGCGTAAGAATCAGAAATTGATGGAGGAGTCCCCCTCCAAGGCCCTTACCCCGGAATTGCGGGCGGCCATGGGCGCCGCCGCGGTGGCCGCCGCCAAAGCGGCGGGCTATGTGAACGCCGGTACCATTGAGTTTGTGGTGGACCGGGAGGGGCACTTCTACTTCATTGAGATGAATACCCGCATTCAGGTGGAGCACCCCGTCACCGAGATGGTCACCGGCCTGGATTTGGTGAAGGAACAGCTGCGCATTGCTGCGGGCCTGCCCCTCTCGGTGAAGCAGGAGGACATTACCCTCACCGGCCACGCCCTGGAGTGCCGCATCAACGCCGAGGACCCCACCCGGGGCTTCTGCCCCTGCCCCGGCAAGACGGAGTTTCTCCACCTCCCCGGCGGCCCCGGGGTGCGGGTGGACACCCTGCTCTATAATGGCTATGCGGTCAGCCCCTACTATGACTCTCTGGTGGCCAAGGTGATTGTCCACGCCCCCACCCGCCTGGAGGCTATCCGCCGGATGCGCCGGTGTCTGGCTGAGCTGGTCATTGAGGGCTACCCCACCACCGCCGATTTCTGCCATCTGATTCTCCACCACCCTGACTTTGTCCGGGGCCAGTACGACACCGGCTTCCTGGCCCAGAACCAGGAAGAACTGCTGCGCTGGGAGAGCCAGTCGCTCTCCGAGCAGTAAGGCGCGTTGAAAGGAGACTATCGTGAATCACATCTTTTTACAGCGCCGTGCCAAGCTGGAGCAGCTCAAGCGCCAGCGTGGTCTGCGGGAGAAGGCGGGCGTCAAGCGCCCCGAGGCCAGCGTCTTTGAGCAGTGCCCTTCCTGCAACGCCGCTGTGGCCAAGCGGGATTTGGCCCGCTCCCTGTATGTCTGCCCCGAGTGCGGATACCACTACAAGATTGGGGCCTATCTGCGCCTCTCCATGCTGCTGGACCCCCACACCTTTCAGGAGCTGGATGAGCACTTCTGTGCCACCGACCCGCTGAATTTCCCCGGATACGGGGAAAAGCTGTCCAACCTCCGCCGCAAGACCGGCCTCACCGAAGGGGTGGTCACCGCCCGGGGGAAGGTCAATGGCCGCAGCGTAGTGGCCGCCGTGCTGGACAGCAGCTTTCTCATGGGGAGCATGGGCATCGCCGTGGGCGAGAAGATCACCCGCGCGGTGGAGTACGCCATGCGTCAGAAATTGCCCCTCATCATCTTTTCCGCCAGCGGCGGGGCCCGGATGCAGGAGGGGATTCTCTCCCTTATGCAGATGGCCAAGACCAGCGCCGCCCTGGAGCGCTTCCACAGCGCCGGGGGACTGTACATCTCCGTCTTTACCCACCCCACCACCGGCGGCGTGACCGCGTCCTTTGCCTCTCTGGGGGACTACACCCTGGCCGAGCCGGGGGCGCTCATCGGATTTGCCGGACCCCGGGTCATCGAGCAGACCATCGGCCAGAAGCTCCCTGAGGGCTTCCAGAGCGCCGAATATTTGGAGGAGCACGGCTTTGTGGACCAGATTGTCCCCCGCAGCCGGATGCGGGATGTGATTGCCCAGCTGCTCCGGCTCCATCAGAAGGGAGGCAAGCTCCATGATTCGTGAGATTGAGGCGAAAATCGCCGATATTGACGCCGAGATGGGCAAGCTCACAGGCAGTGAGGAGGGCGCCTCCCGTCTGCGCTATGCCCAGCTGGTGCGGGACCGCTCCGAGCTGCTGGAGGCCTGTCGGGATTTGTCCGCTGGGGACAAGGTGTATGTGGCCCGCCACGCTGGACGCCCCGGCACCGCCGATTTTATCGCCGCTCTCATCACCGATTTCTTTGAGTGCAAGGGGGACCGGCTGTGCCGGGAGGACCCCAGCATTCTGGGCGGTGTGGGCTTTTACCACGGCCTGCCCATTACCGTCATCGGCCATCGCAAGGGGAAGGATTTGCAGGAGAACATGGCCTGTAACTTCGGGATGCCCTCGCCGGAGGGCTACCGGAAGGCCCAGCGCCTGATGAAGCAGGCCGAGCAGTTCCGCCGCCCCATCCTCACCTTTGTGGACACCCCCGGCGCCTACCCCGGCCTGGAGGCGGAGGCCCACGGACAGGGGGAGGCCATCGCCTCCAGCCTGGCCCTGATGAGCTCCCTCACCGTGCCGGTCATCACCGTGGTTATCGGGGAGGGGGGCAGCGGCGGCGCTCTGGCGCTGGCCGTGGCCAACAAGGTCCTTATGCTGGAAAACGCCGTCTACTCCGTCCTCTCGCCGGAGGGCTTTGCCTCCATTCTGTGGAAGGACTCCAGCCGGGCGGGGGAGGCCGCCGACGTGATGAAGCTCACCGCTCAGGACCTTCTGGAGCTGGGCGTGGTGGACCAGGTCATCCCCGAACCCCTGGGCGGCGCCCACCAGAACCCCGCCGCGGTTTTTTCCGCGGTGGACCGGGCGGTGTACAGCCAGCTTCAGCAGGTGCTCAAGCTGCGCTCTCCCGCCGCCCACCGCTATCAGAAATTCCGTGACATGGGCCTGCGTTACACGGTTGAGGCCCGAAAGGACAGAACATGAAGGGTCTCAAATTCATCTCCACCGGCCGCTGTGTCCCCCCGAAGATTGTCACCAACGACGACATGAGCCGTATTGTGGACACCAGCGACGAGTGGATTCGCACCCGCACCGGCATCGCCCAGCGCCACTTCTCGGATGGGGAGAGCGCGGTGGATTTGGCGGTGGGGGCCGCACGGCAGGCCATGGAGCGCGCCCAGGTGCGCCCCGAGGAGATTGGTGTGTGTGTGGTGGCCACCTGTACTCCCGACCACGCCGCCCCCTCTGACGCCTGTCTGGTGCAGGCCGCTCTGGGCATCCCGGAGGATGTGCCCTGTTTTGACTTGAACGCCGGATGCACCGGCTTTCTCTACGGCCTGGAGACGGTCCGGGGCCTGCTGTCCCTGGGCAGCAAGCCCTATGCCCTGCTCATCGGCTGTGAACAGCTCAGCCGGGTGCTGGACATGACCGACCGCTCCACCTGCGTCCTCTTTGGCGACGGCGCGGGCGCGGCGGTGCTGGGCCTGGAAGAGGGCGCTCTGTGGGAGGCCCTGCTGGGCTCCCGGGGCAACTGGGAGATTCTGTGGGTCAACGGCCCCGGGCCGGAGACTGCCGCCATCCACATGGACGGCCAGGGGGTCTACCGCTTTGCCGTGGAGGCCATCCCCTCCTGTGCCCGCACCCTGCTGGAGCGCAGCGGGCTGACGCTGGACGATGTGGACTGGATTGTGCCCCACCAGGCCAACCGCCGCATCATTGAGACGGCGGCCAAGCGCCTCCACGCCCCCATCGAGAAGTTTTATCAGAATATGGAGCGCTACGGCAACACCTCAGCCGCCAGCATTCCCATCGCCCTGGACGAGATGAACGAGGCGGGCCTCCTGAAGCGGGGCCAGCGCGTGATGTGCATCGGCTTTGGCGCGGGCCTCACCTGGGGCGGCGCGCTGTTCCAGTGGTAACGCGGAAAGGAAGGACTGCAATGAAACTCAATGAACTGCTGGGGACGGAGTTCCCCTTTATCCAGGGCGGCATGGCTAACATTGCCACCGGCGAGTTCGCCGCCGCGGTGTCCAACGCCGGAGCGCTGGGCCTCATCGGCGCGGGCGGCATGAGCCCCGAGATGTTCCGGGAGCACATCCACAAGTGCCGTTCCCTCACTGATAAGCCCTTTGGTGTGAACATTATGCTCATGCACCCCCAGGTGGATGAGCTGGCCAAGATTGCCGCAGAGGAGCATGTGGCGGTCATTACCACCGGCGCGGGCAGCCCCGGCGTGTACGTCTCCATGTGGAAGGAGTCGGGGGCCAAGGTGTTCCCTGTAGTCTCCGCCGTGTCCCTGGCCAAGATGATGGCCAAGGCCGGGGTGGACGGCGTCATCGCCGAGGGCACCGAGAGCGGCGGCCATGTGGGGGAGACCACCACCATGGCCCTGGTGCCCCAGGTGTGCGACGCGGTGAGCATCCCCGTCATCGCCGCCGGCGGCATTGCCAGCGGCCGTCAGCTGGTGGCGGCCTACGCCCTGGGCGCCTGCGGCGTGCAGATGGGCACATGCCTGCTGGTGAGCGAGGAGTGCCCCATCCATGAGAACTACAAGCAGGCGCTGCTGAAGGCCTCCGACCGCTCCACCGTGGTCACCGGGCGCTCGGTCAACGCCCCGGTGCGGGTCATCAAGAACCAGATGACCAAGGACTACATCGCCCACGAGAAGGCGGGCGCGGACAAGATGGAGCTGGAGCAGTTCACCCTGGGCAGCCTCCGCCGCGCCGTGTTTGACGGCGACACCCGCACCGGCAGCCTGATGGCCGGCCAGGTGGCTGGAATGCTCCATGAGATTCGGCCCCTGCGGACAATTTTTGAGGATTTGATGGCCCAGGCCAAGGTGTGCCTGGACAGCCTGAGCCTGTAAATATCCAAAAAGAGAACAAAGGAGCGCAACATGAAACTCGCCTTTTTATACGCCGGTCAGGGCTCCCAGCATGTGGGGATGGGCCGGGACTTCTATGAGGCCTATCCGGTGTTTCAGGAGATTTTTGACTCCGCGCCGGTGGACTTTGACTTGAAGAAGCTGTGCTTTGAAGGCCCCGAGGAGCAGCTCGCCGACACCCGCTATACCCAGCCCTGTATGGTGGCCTTTGCCGCCGGTGTGACCGCCCTC
Organism: Candidatus Flavonifractor merdigallinarum; assembly: GCA_019115265.1. GTDB lineage: Bacteria > Bacillota > Clostridia > Oscillospirales > Oscillospiraceae > Pseudoflavonifractor_A > Pseudoflavonifractor_A merdigallinarum. The sequence continues at coordinate 10,795 of DXDX01000061.1, forward strand.
CTCCTCCAGGCGGGGGTCCGCCCCGCTATGGCCGCCGGTCTGAGCCTGGGCGAGTACTCCGCGCTCGAGGCCGCGGGGGTCTTTGACCCCATGACCGCCATCTCCCTGGTGGCCTTTCGGGGACAGGCCATGGCCCAGGCGGTGACGGGCCGCCCCTGCGGTATGGCCGCCGTCCTCAACCTGGACCGCGAGAAGCTCCAGGCCGCCTGTGACGCCGCCTCCGACGCGGGCGTGGTGGAGATTGCCAACTACAACTGCCCCGGCCAGCTGGTCATCGCCGGGGACGCTGCGGCGGTGGAGAAGGCCAGCGCTCTGGCCCAGGAGGCCGGCGCCCGCCGGGTAGTACCCCTCAAGGTAAGCGGTCCTTTCCACACCTCCCTGATGGCCCCCGCCGGGGACGCCCTGCGGGAGAAGTTCAAGACCACCACCTTCCGCGCCATGAACATCCCCGTCCTCTTCAACTGCAAGGGCGACGTGATGGGCGACGGGGACACCATTCCCGCCCTTCTGGAGCGGCAGGTGCAGTCCAGCGTCTATCTGGAGGACACCATCCGCACCATGGCCGAGCAGGGTGTGGACACCTTCGTGGAGATTGGACCGGGAAAAACCCTGTCCGGGTTTGTGCGCAAGACGGTGAAGGGCGCCAAGACCTACGCCATTGGCACGGTGGACGATCTGAACGCCGTGCTCGCCGCGCTGAAAGGAGAAGCATAATGGAGCTGACTGGAAGAAACGCGCTGGTCACCGGCGGCAGCCGCGGGATTGGCCGGGCGGTGTGCCTGGAGCTGGCCCGGCAGGGGGCCAATGTGGCCATCAACTACGCCGGCAGCGCCCAGGCCGCCGAGGAAGTGGCCCAGGCCTGCCGGGAGCTGGGTGTGGAGGCCTTTGCCATCCAGGCCAATGTGGCCGACGCCGCCGCAGTGGACGCCATGGTGAAGGAAGTCATCACCCGCTTGGGCCGGATTGACATTCTGGTCAACAACGCCGGGATTACCAAGGACCGGCTGGCCCTCCAGATGAAGGAGGAGGAGTTTGACGCGGTGCTGGATACCAACTTGAAGGGCGCGTTTCTGTGCATGAAGGCGGTGTACCGCCCCATGATGAAGCAGCGCTATGGCCGTGTTGTGAACCTCACCAGTATTGTGGGCCTGCGGGGCAACCCCGGTCAGGCCAACTACGCTGCCAGCAAGGCCGGCCTCATCGGCATGAGCAAGTCGATTGCCAAGGAGCTGGCCAGCCGCGGCGTCACCGTCAATCTGGTGGCCCCCGGTTTCATTGACACCGACATGACCGCTGCCCTCCCTGAGGCGGCCCGCACCGCCCTTCTGAGTTCCATCCCCATGGCCCGCCTGGGTCAGCCGGAGGATGTGGCCCGGGCCGTGGCCTTCTTTGCCAGCGAGAACGCCGGGTATATTACCGGCCAGGTGCTGTGTGTGGATGGCGGCATGGCCGTATAAGCACCGCCGTCCCTGGACGAAATGTGTGCGCCGAAAGGATAGAATAGTATGGAAAAAAGACGCGTAGTCGTGACCGGCATGGGCGCCCTCACTCCCATCGGAAAGACCGTGGAGGAGTCCTGGGAGGCGGCCAAGGCCGGAAAGTGCGGCATTGACACCATCACCCAGTATGATAGCTCCAATCAGAAGGTCCATCTGGCTGGCGAGGTCAAGGGCTTCAACGCAGAGGACTATCTGGAGCGCCGGGAGGCCCGGCGTATGGACCGCTTCACCCAGTTTGCCGTCATCGCCGCCGGGCAGGCCCTGGAGAACAGCGGCCTGGATTTGGAGAAGGAGGACCGCGGAAACATCGGGGTCATCGTCTCCAGCGGCATCGGCGGCATCAACACCATTCAGGCCGAGACCCTCAAGGGCGGCGAGAAGGGCTTTGACAAGGTGTCCCCTTTCTTCATCCCCATGGTCATCGCCAACATGGCCGCCGGCCAGATTGCCATCAAGTATGGCCTCCAGGGTATGTGTACCTGCCCCGTGTCCGCCTGCGCCGGCGGCAGCAACGCCATCGGCGATGCCTTCCGGCACATCCGGGACGGCTACTCCGATGTGGTCCTCTGCGGCGGCGCGGAGGCGGCTATTACCCCTCTGGGCATGGGCGGCTTTACCTCGCTGAAAGCCCTCACCACTTGCAGCGACCCCGCCCGGGCCTCCATCCCCTTTGACGCGGAGCGCTCCGGCTTTGTGATGGGAGAGGGCGCCGGCATCCTGGTGCTGGAGAGCTATGAGCACGCCAAGGCCCGGGGCGCCCACATTCTGGGTGAAATTGTGGGCTACGGCTCCAACTGTGACGCCCACCACATCACCGCCCCCTGTCCGGACGGCGCCGGCGCCACCGCCTGTATGCGCATGGCCCTGGCCGACGGCAATGTCCCCGCCGGGGAAGTGGACTACATCAACGCCCACGGCACCTCCACCTCGCTCAACGACTCGGGGGAGACCATGGCGGTGAAGAACGCCTTTGGGGAGCACGCCCAGCACCTGATGATGAGCTCCACCAAGTCCATGACTGGGCATCTGCTGGGCGCCAGCGGCGCGGTGGCCTCCATCTTCTGTGTGCTGGCCCTGCGGGACCAGTTCGCTCCTCCCACTATCCACTACCAGGTGCCTGACCCGGCCTGTGATTTGGATATTGTGCCCAACGAGGGCCGCAGCGCCACTATCCGCTACGCCATGGCCAACGCCTTCGGCTTTGGCGGACACAACGCCAGCCTCATCTTCAAGCACTGGGAGGAGTAAGGGATGGAACTGAATATTCAAGAGATTATGGAGATTTTGCCCCACCGTCCGCCCTTCCTGCTGGTGGACCGGATCACCGCCTGTGAGCCGGGCAAGTCCGCCACGGGCATCAAATGTGTGACCATGAACGAGCCCTTCTTTACCGGCCATTTCCCCGGGCAGCCCATCATGCCCGGTGTGCTCATCCTGGAGGCCCTAGCTCAGACCGGCGCGGTGGCCGCACTCTCGCTCCCGGAGAACAAGGGCAAGTTGGCCATCTTCGGCGGTGTGAAGCACGCCCGCTTCAAGCGCCCGGTGGTGCCCGGCGATGTGCTGGAACTCTCCTGTGAGCTGCTGGAGCAGCGGGGCCCCGTGGGCTACGGCAAGGCCGTGGCCCGTGTGGAGGGGAAAATCGCCGCCCAAGCTGAGATCACCTTCGTGATCCAGTGATTCTCCGGCGCCTCCGCGGTACGGAAACGGAAGAAAGACACATTGGATATGGAACAGCGGAGGAAACGTCATGCTGGAGCAGACATTTAACGGCGTGTATACCAAATTCAAACTGCATTTTTACAAGGCGGTCTTTTCCCGCTTCCAGGATCGGGAGGCCAGCCTGACCACCGTGGAGAGCTTCTGCATGGAGATCATCATGGCGCTGGGCCGGCCCACCATCAATGAGTTTGCCCGGTTTGTCCAAATCTCCCCACCCAACGCGGCCTATAAGGTCAACAGCCTGGTGCAGAAGGGCTATGTGCGCAAAGTCCAGTCCCCGGATGACAAGCGGGAGTATTTTCTGGAGGTCACCCAGAAGTATATCGACTATTACAACCTCTCCTACAACTATCTCAACACGGTCATGGACCGCATCAAGCACCGCTTTCCGGAGGAGGATGTGGAGCGCCTGGAGGATATGCTCCATGTGATCTCCAGCGAGCTCATGCCCGAAATCCCCCTGCCGGAAGAGCCGGTGCACTCCTGATGAGAACCCCTGAGCCGCTTTGGCCCAGGGGTTTTCTGTCTGGATTTAATCTATTTTTAAAGTTCTCTTGCGGCTCTTTTTAACGGGAATGTGGTATCCTGTTCTCACAAACAAGGAATAGGAGGGGCTGTTATGGGAAAAAAGCTCTATCGGACCGAGGGGGCAGAGGCCAAGCTTTTTGGCGTGTGCGGCGGACTGGCGGATTATTTCAACATCGACCCCACCATCATCCGCGTGGCGCTGGTGCTGGTGGTGTGGTTTGGAGGCCTCTCCCTATGGGTCTATCTGCTGGCGGCGCTCATCATCCCCCGCAAGAGCGAGGTCTACCCCGGCTATTGAAATATGTGATGTATTTCCGCCTGGGGCATAGGTAGAGGGATTGAACAGGTCCACATCACCGCTCTAAGAGGGATGTCTACCAAATGTCAACCGAAAAAACGCCCGAAGCTGTTGCACGGCAATGGCTTCGGGCGTTTGCCGCATTTGGGATAATTGATAGGTCTACCAAAGGTCTACCAAGGATACTTTTAAAAAATGAATAGAGCGTTTTTCTCTTATATCCTCCGAATTTCAGAATTTATTTTGG
>DXDX01000062.1 GCA_019115265.1 Candidatus Flavonifractor merdigallinarum
AGGCCGCCCTTTTGGAGGGGAGTGGAGAGGGGAACGAGAAGTTCCCCTCTCCGCCTTTTCTTTCCCCGGTTTCTTTTCTGCGAAAAGAAATCGGGCGCCACCCGCGTAGGGTGCCCGTCCGGCGAGGACAAACGCTCCCCGGTTGGACTGGGAAACATTCATAGAAACCAATGAGAGAAAGGAGCCGCTATGCTGGATGTCAAACGAATTCAAGAAACTCTCCGCTATGCCCGCCTTTGGGAGATGGATTTGACCGTGTTTGGCAGTATGGCCCACCAGTACTACCTGGCCCCGCCCCTGCCGGTAGGGGCGCTGGAGCGGTGGGAAACCGAACATGGGTTGACTCTGCCGGAGGACTACCGCACCTATATCACACAAGTGGGAAACGGTCTGGCCGGACCGGGCTATGGAATTTTGCCCTTTGACCTCCAGACCTTTGATCCGGCTTGGAAAAACCCCTGTATCTACGGCCCGGAGCGGCAGGAGGAGTACAACGCCGTCGCAACTGAGGTGCAGGAGCTGATGGACGAAGAAGTGTGTACACCGGAACAGGATGCACGCTATGAGGCGGACTATGAAAAGCTGGTGGGGCGTCTGATGCGGGATGGTGTGCTCACCATTGGCACCAGTGGCTGTTGTGGAGTCTATGGAGTGGCGCTGAATGGGGGGAACTGTGGGGCCTTTCTCCACCTCACCGATGAGCTGGAATACTATGATCCAGGGCCAAACAGCCGATATGTCCGCCCCTTTGCCCAAGTGGTGGAGGATTGGCGGGCCAAGATAGAGGCGGCCTGTGACGCCCTCACCCAGGCCCAGCTGAACCGCTCCGCCCGGGAGCGGAGGTGGATGGCGGAATTTGCCGCCCGCTGGAGCGAGGGTGCCTTTGAGGAGGCGCAGCGCCTGGTGCACGAGCTGGAAAAGGCCCCATCTATCTCCAACAAATGTCTGGGTTTTCTGGACTACTTGGGGAAGCAATCCAAAGACCGCGCCAACCCCAGCCACTGGCGGAAGAGCGGGGAGAACTGGAAGGAGCTGGGCCGCCGGATGGATGCCATTGTGGCCGCCCGCCGGGGGAGTTTTCTCCCTGCACTGAGCTATCCGGGGTACACCAGATGGTATCTGTGCAAGCATTTGACGCTGGAGCAGTTCCTAGACAGTCTGGAGGAAAAAACGGAGGTTCCCGCAGAGAACTCTTGACAAGTGGGAGAGTATCCTGTATATTAGCGTGGTAAAGTGATAAAGCGAAAGGAGGATACTCCGATGAAATACCGCATCAATACCCCGGAGGGCACACGGGACCGGCTCTTTGCCGAGTGCCGGGACCGCCGCAGCGCCCAGGGGGCCCTGGTGGATTTGTTCTGCCGGCGGGGCTACTCCGAGGTGAGTACCCCCGAGGTGGAGTTTTACGACCTCTTTCTCCAGTCGGGCAACCCCATCCCCCAGGAGTCCATGCTGAAAATCATTGACCGCTCCGGGAAGATTATGGTCATGCGTCCCGACTGTACCACCCCCATCGCCCGTGTGGCCGCCACCAAGCTGAAGGCGGTGCCCCTGCCCCAGCGGCTCTACTACGATGAGACGGTGTTCCGCTCCGGCGACCAGCACCGGGGGGGCAGCAGCGAGATTGCCCAGTGCGGAGTGGAGCTCATCGGCGCGGCGGGGAAGAAGGCCGATTTGGAGATTGTGGCCATGGCGGTGGACGCCCTGCGGGCCTGCGGGCTGACCCGCTTCCACATTGAACTGGGCCACGCCGGATTCTTCCGCTCTCTGGCCGCCGGAATGGATATGACCGAGGAACAGGTGGAGGAGATGCGCCGCCTCATTGAGGGGAAGAGCTTTGCCGCCCTGGCGGAGTATTTGAAGCCCTGGCAGGGGCAGGCGGGATGTGCCGCCCTACTCCGCCTCTCCCGCCTCTTCGGCGGGGTGGAGGTGCTGGATGAGGCCCAGCAGCTGGCCGGGCAGAATGCCGCCCTGAGCTACCTGCGGGAGCTGTACGACATCCTCAACGCTGCCGGTTATGGCCAGTACCTGCGCTTTGATTTGGGGCTGGTCCACCAGATTGACTACTACACTGGCGTGGTGTTCCGGGGCTATGTGGAGGGAGCGGGGGATGCTGTCCTCTCCGGTGGACGGTATGACACCCTCATGGGGGACTTTGGGCGCAATGCCCCCGCCACCGGCTTTGCGGTGGATGTGGACGCGGTGGCCCGCTGCCGCCCCAGCGCCGAGCGGCCCGGGGTGGGTACGCTGGTCCACTTCGCCCCCAGTGAGCTGGACCGGGCACTGGCCGCGGTGGATGGCCGGGTGGCGGGCACCTGTGAGCTCTCCCCCTGTGAGACGCTGGAGGCCACGCTGGCCCTGGCCAAAGAGAAGGGCGCGGGCCGTGTGCTGGTGCTGGAGCCTGGCACGGAAAGGATGGTGGAGGTATGAGCCAGAATCTGCGTATCGCCCTGACCAAGGGGCGGCTTCAGGATCAGAGTGTGGAGCTTTTTGAGGCCATGGGCCTGGACTGCTCCCCCATCCGGGACCCGGGCCGCCGCCTCATTCACGCCCTGCCCAACTACCCGCTGGAGGCGGTGCTGGCCAAGGCCCCGGATGTTATCACCTATGTGGAGCACGGGGTGTGCGATTTGGGCGTGGTAGGGAAGGACACCATCCTGGAGAAGGGTGGCTCCTTCTATGAGGTGCTGGATCTGGGCTTTGGACAGTGTCGCTTCGCCCTGGCTGTGCAGGAGGGGAGCGACTTTTACGGCACCTACAAGACCCGGCGGGTGGCCTCCAAGTACCCCAACGTGACCCGGCGCTTTTTCGAGGGCAAGGGGATGGATGTGGACATTATCAAGATTGAGGGCAGCGTAGAGCTGGCCCCCCTCCTCCACCTGGCCGACGGCATTGTGGACATTGTGGAGACAGGCTCCACACTGAAGGCCAACGGCCTGGTGCCCATTGAGGACGTGGCACAGGTGAGCGCCCGGCTGATTGTGAATACCGCCAGCATGAAGCTCCACAAAGAGCTCATTGAGGATTTTATCCGCCGCTGTGAGGCGGAGCTGGAGAAGCGGAGGGAAGAGGCATGATTCAGATTGTACAGGCGGACGGCGCGGCGGAACAGGCGGTTATTGCCGGGATGAAGGCCCGCTCGGCGGCCAAAAATGCCGAGATTCAGCAGTCCGCCGCCGCCATTCTGGAGGATGTCCGCGTCCGGGGCTATGCGGCGGTGGAGGAGTATTCCCTGCGCTTTGACAAGGCCAAACCCCGGGAGCTGACCCAGGAGGAACTGGATGCGGCCTACCGCCGCTGTCCGGGCGAGCTGATTGCCGCTCTGGAGCACGCGGCGGCCAACATCCGGGATTACAACGAAAAGCTGCTGGTGAAGAGCCAGGAGTGGACCTCCCCCGACGGCGGCGTGGTGGGCCGGGTGGTCCGGGGACTGAGCCGTGTGGGCATCTACGTCCCCGGCGGGACGGCGGCCTACCCCAGCAGCGTCCTCATGAACGCGGTCCCCGCCAAGGTGGCGGGGGTGGGGGAGATTGTCATGGTGACGCCCCCCACCGAGAACCTCAGCGACCCGGTACTGGCGGCGGCCAAAATCGCTGGAGTGGACCGGGTGATTGCGGTGGGCGGCGCGCAGGCGGTGGCCGCCCTCACCTACGGTGCGGGCTTCATCCCCCAGGTGGATAAGCTGGTTGGTCCCGGCAACGCCTATGTGGCGGCGGCCAAGCGTCTGGCCTATGGGACGCTGGATATTGATATGGTGGCGGGGCCCTCCGAGGTGCTGGTCATCGCGGACGGAAAGGCCAACCCCAAGTTTGTGGCCGCCGACCTTCTGAGCCAGGCGGAGCACGACAAGCTGGCCTCCGCCGTACTGCTCACCGATTCCATGGAGCTGGCTCAGGCGGTGGATGGGGAGATTGTCCGCCAGACCGGCTACCTCAGCCGCTCGGAGATTATGGAGTGCTCCCTGCGGGACTTCGGCTGTGCCATTGTGTGCAAGAGCCTGGCCGACTGCGCCGCTCTGGCCAATGAGATTGCTCCGGAGCACCTGGAGATTGTGACGGAGGACCCCAGAGCTCTGCTGCCCGCCATCCAGAACGCCGGCGCGGTGTTCCTGGGGGCCTGGTCGCCGGAGCCGCTGGGGGACTATCTGGCAGGACCGGACCATGTGCTGCCCACCAGCGGCACCGCCCGTTTCTTCTCACCTTTGAGTGTGGATAGTTTTCTGAAAACAATAAGTATAATTCAGTACGATCAATCCAGTTTGGCCCCCATTCAGGAGCAGATTGTCACCCTGGCGGAGGCGGAGAAGCTTACCGCCCACGCCAATTCCATCCGGGTGCGGTTTGAGTAAAGGAGGAAAACTATGCGAACAGCTCAAATCACCCGCACCACCAAGGAGACGGACATCTGCTTGAACCTCTGCCTGGACGGGGGAACGGTGGACGTCCATACCGGCATCGGCTTTTTTGACCACATGCTCACCGCCTTTGCCTTCTATGGCGGCCTGGGTCTGGAGGTCTCGGTGAACGGCGATCTGGAAGTAGACGGCCACCACACCGTGGAAGATGTGGGTATTGTCCTGGGGCAGGCGGTCAAAGAGGCGCTGGGGGACCGGAAGGGCATCCGGCGCTATGCTTCCGCCTTTATCCCCATGGATGAGGCCCTGTGTTTCACCGCCCTGGACTTCTCCAACCGGCCCTTCCTGGTCTTTGACGCGGAGATGCCCCAGCCCATGATCGGCGCTTACGATTCCTGCCTCACCGAGGAATTTATGCGGGCCTTTGCGGTGAACAGTGGCCTGACCTTACATACGAAGTGCCACTATGGCAAAAACGCCCACCACATTACCGAGGCTCTCTTTAAATCGCTGGGTGTGGCGGTGAAGGAGGCGGTGACCATCACCGGCACCGGCGTCACCTCTACCAAGGGGGTGCTGTGATGGGCGGCATTGCCATTGTGGATTACGGCGTGGGCAACCTCAAGAGTATCACCAACGCCATGGATTATCTGGGGCTGAACACCTGCATCACCGGCGACCGGCGGGAGCTGGAGCGGGCGGACGCCATTCTCCTGCCGGGGGTGGGGGCCTTCCCCGACGCAGCGGAGAAGCTGCGCGGCACAGGATTGGATGAGGTCATTGTGGCCCAGAGTGAAAAGAAGCCCATTCTGGGTATCTGTCTGGGGATGCAGCTGCTCTTCGAGCGGGGAGAGGAGGGGCGCAGCTGTGCCGGGCTAGGCCTCCTGCCGGGGTGTGTCCAGCGGATTGTCACCCGTGAGAAGCTGCCCCACATCGGCTGGAACAGCCTGTCCTTCCCCAATCCGTCCCCCCTGTTTGCTGGGGTGGAGGAGGGGAGCTATGTCTACTTTGTCCACTCCTTCTGTGCCGTGCCCGCTGACTCGTCCACGGTGCTGGCTCAGACGGACTACGGCACGCCGGTGACCGCCGCAGTGGGGAAGGGCAACGTGTACGGCTGCCAGTTCCACCCGGAGAAGAGCGGCGAGGTGGGCTTGCAGATTTTACGAAATTTCGGAGGGCTGAACCGATGATTTTATTTCCAGCCATTGATTTAAAAGACGGGAAAGCGGTGCGCCTCTACAAGGGGGACTTTGCCACCGCCCACCAGGTGGCGGAGGACCCGCTGGCCACCGCGCGGGCCTTTTATGAGGCGGGGGCGCGGCACATCCATATGGTGGATCTGGACGGCGCCCGCAGCGGGGCCCGCCAGAACGGTACCATTGTCCAGGCGGTTGCGGAGCAGTCCGGTCTGAAGGTAGAGCTGGGGGGCGGTATCCGCTCCATGGCCGATTTGGAGGAGGTCTTTGCCCTGGGCGTGTGGCGGGCGGTCATCGGATCCGCCGCCGTCAGCGACCCGGACTTTGTGCGGGAAGCGGTAGCCCAATATGGAGAGCGCATCGCCGTGGGCATTGACGCCATGGACGGCATTGTGAAAACCGCCGGCTGGGAGCAGTCCTCCGGTCTCAATTATCTGGACTTTGCGGCCTCCATGGAGAAGCTGGGGGTTAAGACCATCATCTTTACCGACATCGCCACCGATGGGATGCTGTCCGGGCCGTCCTTTGCCCGCTTGTCCGACCTCCAGAAAGCGGTGAGCTGTCAGATTGTGGCCTCCGGCGGGGTGTCCTCCAATGGGGATCTGTTCAAGCTGGACGCTATGGGGCTCTATGGGGCTATCATTGGCAAGGCCTATTACGCCGGAACGGTGGATTTGCCCGCGGCGGTCCGGGACGCGGGCCAACAGGGATGAAGATTGCCATTTTGGGCTACTCCGGTTCGGGAAAATCAACCCTGGCCCGGCGGCTGGGGGAGAAGCTGGACTCTCCAGTGCTCCATCTGGACCAGGTGCAGTTTACCAGCGGCTGGGTGGAGCGGGACCGCGGCGAGGCGGTCTCCTTAGTGGAGGCGTTTCTGGAGCGGGAGCAGTGGGTGATTGAGGGAAATTACAGCGAGTTTGCTCTGGAGCGGCGTCTCCATGAGGCGGACCGCATTTTCCTTCTGGAGCTCAACCGCTGGACCTGCCTCATTCGGGCCATGCGCCGTGTGGCGCGGTTTCGGGGACAGACTCGCCCGGATATGGCCCCCGGCTGTCCCGAGCGGTGGGACTGGGAATTTCTCCGCTGGGTGGTGTGGGATGGCCGCTCCGCCCAGCGGCGCCGGCAGTACCGGCAGATTGCGGCGCAGTACCCGGAGAAAACCATGGTGTTCCGCCGGGCCGGTGAGATTGAGAAAACTGTGGAGGGAATGGTATGTTAGCCAAACGCATTATCCCCTGCCTGGACGTGCGGGACGGCCGGGTGGTGAAGGGGGTCAACTTCGTCAACATCCGGGACGCCGGGGACCCGGTGGAGCTGGCCAAATACTACTCGGACCAGGGGGCGGACGAGATTGTCTTTCTGGACATCACCGCCACCAGCGACGCCCGAGACACCGTGGCCGACGTGGTGGAGCGCACCGCCTCCCAGGTCTTTGTGCCCCTCACGGTGGGGGGCGGCATCCGCACCGTGGAGGACTTTCAGCGCCTGCTGCGGGCGGGCGCCGACAAAATTTCGGTAAACTCTGCCGCTGTGGCCCGCCCGGAGCTGATCTCCGAGGCGGCGGAGCGCTTTGGCTCCCAGTGTGTGGCGCTGGCCGCCGACGCCCGCGCCCGGGGGGACGGCACCTGGGAGGTGGTGGTGGCCGGAGGCCGCAAGCCCACCGGCCTGGACCTCATCCAGTGGGTGAAACAGGCGGAGGCCCTGGGAGCGGGGGAGATTCTTCTCACCTCCATGGACGCCGACGGCACCAAGGCGGGCTTTGATCTGCCTATGACCAAGGCGGTCACCGAGGTGGTGTCCATCCCCGTCATTGCCTCCGGCGGGTGCGGCTCCCTGGCCCACTTCGCGGAGGTGTTTGAGAAAACCCACTGTGACGCCGCGTTGGCGGCCTCTCTCTTCCACTTTGGGGAGCTGACGGTGCCCCAAGTGAAAGACCATCTCCGTACCCAAAACATCCCCGTGAGGTGACCTATGGACTTTGATTTGAAGGTACTTTTCCAGAAATCCGACTTGATTCCCGTCATCATCCAGGACGTGGAGACCAAGGAGGTGCTCATGCTGGGCTTTACCAACCAGGAGGCGGTGGAGCTGACCCTAAAGACCAAGACCGCCTGGTTCTGGTCCCGCAGCCGCCAGAAGCTGTGGAACAAGGGGGAGAGTTCCGGTCACTTCCTCCATGTGAAGAAGATGGTCACGGACTGTGATACCGACACCCTGCTCTATCTCTGCGAGCCGGTGGGACCCACTTGCCACACCGGGGCGAGAAGCTGCTTTTTCAACGAAATTCCCATGGATGGAAAGGAGAATTCCCATGAATGATACCCTGGCCAAACTCTATGGCGTGGTCCAGGACCGGAAGGCCAACCCCCAGGAGGGGTCCTACACCTGCTACCTCTTTGACAAGGGGCTGGACAAGATTTTGAAGAAGGTGGGCGAGGAGTGCGCCGAAACCATCATTGCCGCCAAGAACGGTGTACAGGCCGACACCGTGGGGGAGATTTCCGATCTGCTGTACCACCTGACGGTGCTGATGGTGGAGCAGAACATCCCCCTGGAGGCGGTGATGGAGGAGCTGGACCACCGCAGCCAGAAAATTGGCAACCTGAAGCAGTTCCACCAGAGCGACCACAACACTTAAAAAAGTAGTTGGAAGCGTCCCAGACGCTGGGAGATTTTGTCCTCGCCGGACGGGCACCCTGCGCGGGTGGCGCCCGATTTCTTTTCGCAGAAAAGAAATCGGGGAAAGAAAAGGCGGAGAGGGGAACTTTTCGTTCCCCTCTCCACTCCCCTCCAAAAGGGCGGCCTTTTTATGGGGCCGCCCCATTTTTTGGCGGTAACTCACAGTCTTTGCAGTTACCTGTCTTGCATGGCAGTACAACGCTTTCCTCATAGGTGGGAAGCTCCGTTCAAATGGCACCGGACTGGCGCAATCCCACCGCAGGGGAACTTTAGCCCGGTTGCGCATTGGGGGGAGTGCAGAGGGGGCAGCGCCCCCTCTGCGCTTTCTTTCCCACCGCTTTCTTTGGCAAAGAAAGCGGTGCTCCCGCTGAGTAAGCGGCCCGCGCGGCGAGCGC
>DXDX01000063.1 GCA_019115265.1 Candidatus Flavonifractor merdigallinarum
GATGCCGCCCTGGTCGCCCTGCTTGCGGGGCTTGGTGTGGCGGGAGACCACGTTGATGTTCTCCACGACCACCTTGCCGCTCTTGGGCTGGACCTCCAGGACCTTGCCCTGCTTGCCCTTGTCCTTGCCGGACAGCACGACCACCAGGTCGTCCTTCTTGATGCTCATTTTCTTCATGCTTCGTTACCCTCCCTTACAGCACTTCGGGAGCCAGGGACAGGATCTTCATATAGTCCTTGTCGCGCAGCTCGCGGGCCACGGGCCCAAAGATACGGGTCCCGCGGGGATTCTTGTCATCCTTAATGAGGACGGCGGCGTTGTCGTCAAAGCGGACGTAGCTGCCGTCGGCGCGGCGGACGCCCCGGACAGAGCGGACGATGACGGCCTTGACCACCTCGCCCTTCTTCACGGTGCCGCCGGGCTGCGCCTTGCGGACAGAGGCCACAATGACGTCGCCGATGTTGCCGTACTTGCGCTTGGAGCCGCCCAGCACACGGATGGTCTTGATCTCCTTGGCGCCGGTGTTGTCGGCCACCTTCAAATAAGTTTCCTGCTGAATCATGACCGCACCTCCTTACTTCGCCTTTTCGATGATCTCGACCACGCGCCAGCGCTTGTCCTTGGACAGGGGGCGGGTCTCCATGACCTTGACGCGGTCGCCCACGCCACACTCGTTCTTCTCGTCATGGGCCTTCAGCTTGTAGGTCCGCTTGACGATCTTCTTGTACAGGGGGTGGGCCACACGGTCGGCGATGGCCACCACCACGGTCTTATCCATCTTATCGGAGACCACCAGGCCGACTCTGGTCTTACGGGAAGAAGTTCTGTTTTCCATGATAATTCCTCCTTCTTACATTATCGGCCCGCGAGCTGCTGCTCGCGCAGGATGGTCTTGACTCGGGCAATGTCTTTCTTGACCTCCGCGATCTTCACGGGGTTCTCCAGCTGATTGGTGGCATGCTGAAGACGGAGCTGGAACAGGTCCTTCTTCAGGTCGCCCAGCTTGCTCTCCAGCTCGGCGGTGCTCATCTTACGGACTTCAACTGCCTTCATCATTCTTCACCACCAATCTCGGTCTCGGCGGTCTGCTTCTTCACAATCTTGCACTTGACAGGCAGCTTGTGAGAGGCCAGACGCAGGGCCTCGCGGGCAACCTCCTCGGAGACGCCGGCGATCTCGAACATCACACGGCCGGGCTTGACCACGGCCACCCAGTACTCGGGAGAACCCTTACCGGAACCCATGCGGGTCTCAGCGGGCTTCTCGGTGATGGGCTTATCGGGGAAAATCTTGATCCAGACCTTACCGCCACGCTTGGTGTAACGGGTCATGGCGATACGGGCGGCCTCGATCTGGTTGCTGGTGATCCAGCAGGGCTCGGTGGCCTGAAGGCCCCAATCACCGTAAGTGACGGTATTGCCCTTGAGGGCCTTGCCCTTCATGCGGCCGCGGTGCACGCGGCGGTATTTCACTCTCTTCGGCAGCAGCATTAGTTGGAGCCTCCTTCCTTCTGGGTGTTGCCGGCGGGACGGGCGCCGCCCTGCCGGAAGCCGCCCTGGGGACGGCCGGTGTTGTTGCGGTTAAAGCCGCCGCCCTGGCGGTCGCGGTTGAAGCCGCCCTGCCGGCGGTCACCGTCGCGGCGGTCGCGGCGGGGACGGTCGGGGCGCTCCTTGAAGTTCTTGGTATCCAGGGTGCGGGGGGTGGTCCGCAGGCTCTGGGTGAGCACCTCGCCCTTGTAGATCCACACCTTCACGCCGATGCGGCCGTAGGTGGTGGCAGCCTCAGCGAAGCCGTAGTCGATGTCGGCACGCAGGGTCTGCAGGGGAATAGTGCCGTCGTGATAGTGCTCGGTGCGGGCGATTTCCGCGCCGCCCAGACGGCCGGACACGCAGGTCTTGATGCCGCGGGCGCCCATACGCATGGCGCGGCCCATGGCGTTCTTCATGGCACGGCGGAAGCCGATGCGCTTCTCCAGCTGCTGGGCGATATTCTCGGCCACCAGCTGAGCGTTCATGTCGGGGCTCTTTACCTCGACAATGTTGAGGGCCACGTTCTTGCCGATCATCTTCTCCAGGGTGAGGCGCAGGCGCTCAATGTCCTCGCCGCCCTTACCGATGACCATGCCGGGACGGGCACAGTGCAGGTAGATACGCACCTTGGCGTTGTCGCGCTCAATCTCAATCTTGGGCACGCCGGCGCCGTAGAGCTTCTTCTTCAGGAAATCCCGGATCTGCTTATCCTCCACCAGGAGGTCGCCGACCTTCTCGTTGCGGGCATACCAGCGGGAGTCCCAATCCTTAATGACGCCCACGCGCAGGCCGTGGGGATTGACTTTCTGTCCCATAAATTTCCTCCTCCCTTAGCGCTCGCTCACGCCGATGGTGATGTGAGAAGTCCGCTTATTGATCCGGTACGCACGGCCCTGAGCCCGGGGCATGATGCGCTTGATGATGGGGCCGGGGGCGGCGTAGGTGGTGGACACATAGAGCTTCTCAGGGTCCATCTGGTGATTGTTCTCGGCGTTGGCCGCGGCGCTCTTGAGCACCTTGAGCATGAGCTCGGAGGCGGCCTTGGGGGTGGCCATCAGGATGGCGGTGGCCTCAGCCACACTCTTGCCGCGGATCAGATCGCAGACGATCTGGACCTTGCGGGGAGAGATGCGGGCATACTTCAGTACAGCTTTCGCTTCCATATTCTCTCCTCCTTACTTACCGGTCTTGGAACCCGCGTGGCCGCGGAAGGTGCGGGTGGGGGCGAACTCGCCCAGCTTGTGGCCCACCATATCCTCGGTGACGTACACCGGCACATGCTTGCGCCCGTCGTGCACGGCGAAGGTGTGGCCCACAAACGCGGGGAAGATGGTGGAGGAGCGGCTCCAGGTCTTGAGGACCTTCTTCTCGCCGGTCTGGTTCATTTCGTCCACCCGCTTCAGCAGCTCGGGGGCGCAAAACGGGCCTTTCTTAATGCTTCTGGACATGTTTTACAACCTCCTTACTTCGCGTTGCGGTGCTTGACGATGAACTTCTCAGTGCGGTTCTTGCCCTTGCGGGTCTTGTAGCCCATCGCCGGCTTGCCCCAGGGGGTGACAGGGCCGGGACGGCCAACCGGGCTCTTGCCCTCGCCGCCGCCGTGGGGGTGGTCGTTGGGGTTCATGACGGAGCCGCGGACGGTGGGACGCCAGCCCATGTGGCGCTTGCGGCCGGCCTTACCGATCTGGATGTTCTCGTGCTCGATGTTGCCGATCTGGCCGATGGTGGCCAGGCACTCGGGCCGGATATAGCGCACCTCGCCGGAGGGGAGGCGGACCTGAGCCATGCCGTTCTCCTTGGCCATCAGCTGAGCAAACTCACCGGCGGCGCGGACCAGCTGGCCGCCCTTGCCGGGGTAGAGCTCGATGTTGTGGATCAGAGTACCCAGAGGGATGTTGGCGATGGGCAGGGTGTTGCCGGGCAGGATGTCGGCGTCGGGACCGGTCATGATGATGTGGCCGGCCTTCATGCCCACGGTAGCCAGGATATAGCGCTTCTCGCCGTCCTCATACTGGATGAGGGCGATGTTGGCGGAGCGGTTGGGATCGTACTCCAGGCGCAGCACCTTGGCAGTGCCCTGCTTGTCGCGCTTGAAGTCGATGATGCGGTACTTCTTCTTGTTGCCGCCGCCGCGATGGCGGACGGTGATGCGGCCGTAGCTGTTGCGGCCCGCGTTCTTCTTCAGAACCTCGGTCAGGCTGCGCTCGGGCTTGGCCTTCTTGTCAATCCCCTCGAAGGCGGACACGGTCATGTGGCGGCGGGAGGGGGTAGTGGGCTTGTAAGTCTTAATCGCCATTTCTCTTTACCTCCTTACACCATGCCCTCGAAGAACTCGATGGTCTTGGAGTCCTCGGTGAGGGTGACAATGGCCTTCTTGTAGGAAGCGCGGCGGCCAGCGGGGAAGCGGCCGGTGCGCTTGACCTTGCCGTCCATGTTGATGGTGTTGACCTTGGCGACCTTCACGCCGAAGATCTCCTCCACGGCCTTGCCGATCTCAATCTTGTTGGCGTCCTTGGCCACCAGGAAGGTGTACTTCCGGTCCTGGGTCAGAGCCATGGACTTCTCCGTGATCACGGGGCGCTTGATGATGTCATAAGCGACGGTAGCCATTACGCGAACACCTCCTCGATGACGGCCAGGGCGGCCTTGTCGACGATAAACTTGTTGGCGTTCACGATGTCGTAAACGCTGAGAATCTTAGCGGTCGTGGTCACCACGCCGGGGATGTTCCGGGCGGAGAGGACCACGTTCTGGTTGACCTCGCTGGTCACCACCACGGCCTTGCCGGCCTCCACAGCGTTGAGGAAAGCCTGCATGTTCTTGGTCTTGATGCTGTCCAGGTTCAGGCCGTCCACCACAATCACGTTCCCCTCGGCCGCCTTGGCGGAGAGGACGGACTTGAGGGCCAGACGCTTCACCTTCTTATTGAGGGTGTAGCTGTAATCGCGGGGCTTGGGGGCGAACACGACGCCGCCGTGGGTCCACTGGGGGGCGCGGGTGGAACCCTGACGGGCACGGCCGGTGCCCTTCTGGCGCCAGGGCTTAATGCCGCCGCCGGAAACCTCGGCGCGGGTCAGGGCGCTCTGGGTGCCCTGACGGCAGTTGGCCAGGTGGTTCTTCACGACATCGTGCACCACGGACTGGTTGGGCTCAATCCCGAAGATGGCGTCGGAGAGCTCCACTTCACCGACTTTCGCGCCGGTCATGTTAACAACAGTTGCCTTAGGCATTTTGGTATCTCTCCCTTCTTTTAGCGGTTACGCGCAGAGGCCTTCTGGGGATTGACGCGGGCAGACGCCTTCTGCGGGTTGTTGCTGATGCCAGCAGCGGCGCCCTTGGCCTTGACGTTGATGACGCTGTTGCGCAGGAACACCACGCCGCCCTTGGGGCCGGGGATGGCGCCGCGCACGGCGATGATGCCCAGCTCGGGGTCCACCTTCACCACGTCCAGGTTCAGCACGGTGACCTGGTCACAGCCCATGTGGCCGGCGCCGATCTTGCCCTTGAAGATCCGGGAAGGATCGGTAGCGGGGCCCATGGAACCGGCGTGACGGTGCACAGGACCGCCGCCGTGGCTCATGGGGGTGCGGCCAGCGCCATAGCGCTTCACGACGCCGGCGTAGCCCTTACCTTTGCTGATGCCGGTGACGTCCACGCGGTCGCCCTCGGCGAACACGTCCACCTTCACCTCATCGCCCACATTCATCTCATCCGCCTTGGAGAGCTTGAACTCTTTGAGGACTTTCTTGGGGGAGACCCCAGCCTTCTTCAGGTGACCCAGCTCGGGCTTGGTGAGCTTCTTCTCAGCCACGTCCTCGAAGCCGAGCTGAACGGCAGTGTAGCCGTCCTTGTCCGCGGTCTTCTTCTGCACCACGGTGCAGGGGCCCGCCTCAATGACGGTGACCGGGACGACCTTCCCTTCGGCGTCAAAGATCTGAGTCATGCCGACCTTCTTGCCGATGATGGCCTTTTCCATGTGTTTTCCTCCTTAATATAAGGTTATTGGTTGGGCGAGTTGAGCATTGGACTCTCATTGCTCGGCCAACTTGACCCGTCCGCCTCAAAACGCGGCGGACTGCGGTGCAAACTAAGGAATGGGAATTCCGGCGTCTTGCTTAGAGCTTAATCTCAATTTCCACGCCGGCGGGGAGCTCCAGGCTCATCAGAGCCTCAACCGTCTTAGCGGAGGGCTTCTGGATATCAATGAGCCGCTTGTGGGTGCGGCGCTCGAACTGCTCGCGGCTGTCCTTGTACTTATGGACGGCGCGCAGGATGGTCACGACCTCTTTCTTGGTGGGCAGGGGGATGGGGCCGGACACGGAAGCGCCGGTACGCTTGGCGGTCTCCACGATCTTCTCAGCGCTCTGGTCGATGAGCTGATGATCGTAGGCCTTCAGGCGGATGCGGATCATTTCTTTCTGAGCTGCCATTGGTGTTTCCTCCTTAAAACATACGAAGTGACGTTCTGTATTCCGTGCACGCTTCGTACGGTGAGAATCTTCTGTACACGCTGCCGTGCGTATCGCCGCTTGGCACGAAGAAAACCGGCGCAAAAGCAGCCGGTTTTGTCCCTGCACAGCGCGCAAGGACGCTGTGTACGGAACCTTCTCAGCCGCCCGATTTGCTCGGACATACTCCGCGGAAGTTACCGGCTTGCGCCGCAATCTCCCACATCATCGCAACTGTGCCCTGTCATAGGCACTCCCTTATCTTATCGGAATATGTGCTTCCTGTCAAGGGATTTTTTCATATTTTCTCAAAAACTTTCTCTCTCCGGCGAAATCAGCGCCCGCTGTGCCAGGAGAAGGAAGATGGGAATCATGGAATAGTGGTATCGTCCCGCCACTTCCACCAGCATCTGGGCGGCGGTGAGGCCCAGCAGATAGAGGGGCAGCAGGAGCACGATGGAGCGGTCCTTCTCCCGCCACAGCGCCACAGCGCCGCCCGTACTCAGCAGCAGCACAAGGTAGAAGAAGGCATTGCACCCTCTGGCAAACCACACGGTATGCCGCACCACACGGGCGGAGTAGGAGACACAGGCGCTGTCCGCGCCCAAAAAGCCCCGCAGCTTCTCCCGAAACAGCGCGACAAAATTCAATTCACCGGAAGTGATGCGCTCCACAGCGGCGTCCATGGCCTGTTCCTGGGCCTGCTGCGCGGTGGTGCCGGGCTGGTTGCTGTACGAATATAGTAAATCGCTGTCCGCCTGATTCCACACCCCCGAGGCGGTCTCATTAAAGCCCACTAAGACGCTGTATCCCGGCGTTGCCGAGGGTTCCTCCCCGATTCGGGCGGCAATGCGGGCCTGCCAGAGGGGACCTGTGGCCAGATATACCGCCAAAAGAGCCCCAAGCAGCGCCAGCCAGTGCCGCCGGCTCTCCCGCTCCAGGAGGCCGTCGGGGGCCAGGCAGAACCGCCACAGCGCGAGGGCAATGAGGAGCACCGCTCCAATGGGCCGCACGCCATGGAACCACCGCAGCACCAGACCGGCTCCGCCGCCCAGCAGCAGAGTCTGCCCCATCCGGCGGGGCAGAGGACCACTCAGCAGGAAGAGGAACAGCAGGAGCAGGGTGGTATAGAGGGGTTCGGAGAGAACCATGCTGTTATACATGGTCTGAGAGGGGCAGACAATCCACAGCAGATAGGCCGCCGTCCCCCCTGCCAGCCCCCAGAACCGCCGGCCCAGCAGAAAGAGCAAACTGCCGCTGCACAGGGTCAGGAGCACATTGATCCCCTGGGCCAGCAGCGGCTGCGGCCCAAACAGCTTCACAAACCAGCTCAAAAAGGAGGCGTAGCCAAAAATATGGGGAAAGAGGGCCAGATAGCGGCTGTTGTCCACCACTGGCTGAGTGGCCAGTTCATTGGCGTAATTCCAAAATGTGGCGTAGTCATACTCCAGGGGAAGGCGCACCAGCACCACCCATGCCCCCTTTACCACCAGACACAGTATTGTGAGAAGCAGCCACACCTTCCAGGCCCCCAGGGCCGCACCCCGGCGGGCCAGCCAGGGCAGGCCCTTCCACAGCACCAGCAGCGCCACCAGAGCCAATCCAAATGCCCGCCGGTTTTCCGGCGCTTGGTTTGCCCCCAGCAGCAGCGCCGTTGCCAGAAGAATCAGCAGCAGTGCCAACATCATCCGTGTCAGCAGAGTGGGAATTTTCGACCATCCCTTCATCCCGGCAAACACCTCCCTTTGCTGCCCAGCCGCGTCTTTGGGCGGACGTTGGACAAAGTTCTATCCAGTATAGCCCCGCCGCGTCTCCCCTGTCAATCCCTCAGCACCGTTTGCAGCAGTTTCCCCATCTCCCCGGCGTCAATCTGCACGCCGGTGAAGTGCTCCAGGGCCAGAATGGCCTGGTGGATGAGAAGGCCCATCCCGTTGGCGGTCCGGTGGCCCCGCAGGCGGGCCTGCCGGAGCAGCTCCGTCTCGGCGGGGTGGTAGATGAGGTCTACCACCGGCGCCTCCCGGGGCAGGGCATCCAGGAAGGTGAAGTCCGCAAACTGCCCTCCCGTCCCCGCCATCCCCAGCGAGGTGCCGTTCACCAGCAAATCGGCCTGGGCGGCCAGACGGCATAGGGTTTCCAACTCAAAATCCGCGGGAACCAAGCGGCCCAGGGGGTCATGTTTGCAGAGCTCCGCCGCCTTCTCCACCGTGCGGTTGCACACAAAGACCTTGGCCCCCGCCTGGGCCAGCTTGAGGCACACCGCCTTGGCGGCGCCCCCCGCCCCCAGCACCAAAATGGTGCGGCCCGCCGCGTCCACGCCCAAATCAGCCAACGCGCGGAGAAAGCCCTCTCCGTCGGTATTGTGGCCGATGGCTCTCCCCTCTTGGATACAGACGGTGTTCACCGCGCCGATGAGGGCGGCATCGGAATCCAATTCATCCATCAGGGGAACCAATTCCTCCTTGTGGGGCATGGTGGCGTTGAATCCGGCATATCCGGCAAATTTGGCGCACTCCAGCCACGGTTTGCACATCCCTCTGGGCACCGGCTGACAGAGGTAGACATAATCCAGACCCAGCGCAGAGATCATGGTATTCTGAATCAGGGGGGACTGGGAGTGGAGCACCGGGTCCCCAATGACGCACAGTTTTTTTGTGGTGTTCTTTAGCTCGACCAGCATCCTTCATTCCTCCTGATGGCCCTTTGGCCCAAGTTCCGGGGGGAGATGCAGCGTGCGCAGGACCAGATCCAACAGCGCCTCCTCCTCCCCATAGCCAATCTCCAGCAGCTCCAGCCAGTAGTCCAACGTCCGGGACTCCGGCAGCTCCAGCTGAGAGAGAAAGCTTGCCGCCTCCTGCAATTCCCACTGCCCGGACCGCCACTTCTTTCGGGCCCGTTCCAGAATGGCCCGGAGCACTTTCTCCTTATCCCAACTCTGCCGGAACAGTGCCTCCTCAATGGCATGGAGAAAGGGAGTGTAGCCCTTGGTCACCTGCCAGGCCACCTCCACCAGCGGCAGGGGTGGAATTTCCTCCTCCAGAATCCCGTCCAGCTCCTCCTCCACCTCAGAGAGGGGGAAGAGGCCGCTTTCCAGCCCCATGTCCCAGTAGGCCAGTTGTTCCCACACGGTGAGTGGGGGTACCGGGGCGGGGGGCGGCGGTGTACAGCGGGCGACAAACTCCAACAGGGCGGACTGGGTGGGCGGAAGGGATTCCAGCCCATCCACTTCCTCCTCCCCCACAACGCCATAGCCCAAGGCATCCCGATACTGGGCCTGATACTCCTGTAACAGCGTGCCCCCGCCTGCACCAATCACCAGCACTGACTGTTGCAGCTCGCTCTGGCGCAGGATCTGGCGCAAATCCTTCACCGCCTGCGGGATGGAAAAGGGCTTTATCTCAATCGGACGGCCTGACAGGGTGTAGGGCTGAGAGTTTCCGTGGAGACGCCAATCCAGCGTGAGCACCGTGTGGTCCTTTAGGGCCTCAAACTGCCCCTCCCATCGGGTCTGACACTCCCCCGCGCCGGGCAGAAACACCACCGGCACACTCCCCGGAATCCGCCGGATCCGGCAGGAGAAGGCGCAGCCCTCCCAGTAGTAAATCTCCTCTTGCCACTGCTCAGCCATTCTGCTTTTCCGCCCGGCTCAGAAAATAGCCCATGGCGGCCTCATAGCCGTACAGCCCCAGGCCGCAGATCTGCCCCACACAGGCGGGAGCGGTGACGCTCTTGTGCCGGAACTCCTCCCGCTGGTGGATGTTGGAGATGTGGACCTCCACACAGGGCACCGACACCGCTTTCAGGGCGTCCAGAATGGCCACTGAGTAGTGGGTGTACGCTCCGGGGTTCATGACAATGGCGTCATACACCCCGTCGGCCTCCTGAATGGCGTCCACAATGGCCCCCTCATGGTTGGACTGGAAGCAGTCGGCGGTGGAGTGGTGGGCGGCGGCGAACGCTTTCAGATGGGCGCACAGGCTCTCGTAGTTCTCCGAGCCGTAAATCCCCGGCTCCCGCTTCCCCAGCAGGTTCAGATTGGGTCCATTGATGATGAGGAACTTCACGGTTGACACACCTCCTGATAGATGGTGGAAATGAGGGCCTCCGCCTCCTCTGGGGTGTTGGAGTTGGAGATGAAGTAGTCCGCCCACCGGTGGTAGATGGGCTCCCGCTGGGCGGCACGCTCCACAAAGGCCGCCCGGCCCTCTTGAGCCAAGGGCCGGTCCCCCAGTATGCCGGAGTCGTAAATCTGCCCCGCATCCCGCCGGAGCCAGAACACCATGCCGCTCGCTTTCAGCGGGGCGATGGCCGCCTCCTGGGTGGGCAGACCCCCGCCGCAGGCGATGACCAAATTTTCCTGTTGGGCCAGCTCCTCTGCCGTCTCCCGCTCCCGCGCCCGGAAGTAGCCCTCCCCCTCCTGGGCGAAGAGCTCCGGGATGGAGCGCCCCAGCTTGCTCTCAATATACGCGTCGGTGTCCACAAAGGGAAAATCCAGCTTTTGGGCCAGCAGCTTTCCCACCGTGGTCTTGCCGCAGCCCATCATGCCAATCAGCACCAGATTTCTCATGGCACATACCCCTTGAAGTTGCCCAGCACCCGCATCTCATTGGAGAGCTGGGACAGCTCATGGAGCACCCCGTCCATACCGGGGGAGAGCAGGTCGCCGGTACACTCCAAAAAGAAGAGGTACTCCCAGCTCCGCCCCGGAATGGGCCGGGACTCCAGCTTCAGGAGGTTGAGGCCCTGGACGGCGAAGAGGGTAAGAATCTGGTGCAGGGAGCCGCTCTGGTGGGGCAGGCGGAAGAGGGTGGAGATTTTGTCCCGCCCGGGCCGCAGCTCCATCACCGGGGAGACCACCACAAAGCGGGTGTGGTTGAGGGCGTTGTAATTGGTCCCCTCCACCAAAATGTGCAGCCCGTAGAGCTGGGCCGCCCGGCGGGAGCAGATGGCCCCGGCGGTGCGGTCCCCCATCTCGGCCACCTGTTTGGCGGAACCCGCCGTATCCAAAGTGGGCACCCGCCGCCAGTCCCGGTGGCTGTCCAGGAATTTCTCACTCTGCATAAGGCCCTGTTCATGGGAGTAGACGGTGCGGATGTCCTCCAGCTCCACACCCGGCAGGGCCATCAGGCAGTGCTCCACCTTCACGTCGTACTCCCCCACCACATAGTAGTGGTACTGGGCCAGCAGATCATAGACCTGCCGGATGGAGCCGGTGGAGCTGTTCTCAATGGGCAGGACGGCGTAGTCGGCCTCCCCCCGCTCCAGTGCGGCGAACACGTCGGAGAACCAGGGACAGCCGGTGCTGTGGACCCCCTCCCCGAAAAATCCGGCGGCAGCCTCCTCGCTGTAACAGCCCGGCTCCCCCTGATAGACCACACGGGGGTGCTCCACCGGCGTGCGGGCCTTTGCCAGAGCGGCGGCAAAGGCGGCGTAACCGGGGTCCTCACTCCCCTCTTTCACCAGATGGCGCTGCTGGCGGCGTGAGATGGCCATAATAGTTGCGTACAGCTCGGACAAGTCCGCCCGCCGGGCCGGGTCCTCGGTGAGGGCGGTCTTGGCCTCCAGAACCTGCTTTTCCCGCTCGGCGTCCAGCACCGGCACTCCGTGTTTCTTCTTCCACTCCCCCACCTTCTGGGTGATCTCCATGCGGCGGAGAAACAGATCCACCAGCTGCCGGTCCAGCGCGTCAATCTCCTGCCGGTATTGTTCCAGTTCGCTCATATTCCTCTCTCCTTCCTTGGGCGGACACTCGGTCAGATGCCCAGCACCTCGCAGGCGGCCAGGGCGGCGGCGGACTCTACCACCGGCACCCCCCGGAGCACCACACAGGGGTCGTGGCGGCCTTCTACCACCAGCTCCGCCTCCTCCCGGCGGGAGAGGCTCACCGTCTGCTGCTTCTTGGAAATGGAGGGGGTGGGGCGGAACACCACCTCAAACTCCACCGGCATGCCATTGGTAATGCCGCCATTCACCCCGCCGGCGTGGTTGGTGGCGGTGGCAATTTTCTCCCCCTCCATGCAGAAGGAATCGTTGGCCTCGCTCCCCCGCATGGCAGCCAGCCCAAAGCCCGCCCCAAAGGCAATGCCTTTCACGGCAGGGACGGCGAAGAGGTACTGGGCAAAGATACCCTCCACATTGCACCCGAAGTCGGGGGCGCCCTGTCCGGCGGGCATCCCCTCCACGGTGCAGCGGACACAGCCCCCCACGCTGTCCCCCTCTTGCTTGGCCGCCAGAATGGCCTCTTGGGCCTGTTCCGGGGTGGGGTTGGCAATCCCGGCCAGATTGGACACCCGGGCAGAGACCGATACCCCTTTCGTCTGGAGCACCAGCTTGGCCACCGCCCCGGCAAAGACCAGCGGCGCGGTGAGCCGACCGGAGAAGTGCCCCCCGCCCCGGTAGTCGTTGTATCCGCCATACCGCACCTGTCCGGCGTAGTCGGCGTGGCCGGGCCGGGGCAAATCCTTGAGTTTGGTATAGTCCTTACTGCGGGTGTCGGTGTTGCGGATGATGGCGCACAGGGGGGTGCCGGTGGTGTACCCCTCAAACACCCCGGAGAGAATCTCCGGCTCGTCCGCCTCCCGCCGGGCGGTGGAGGTAGCGTTCTGCCCCGGCGCCCGGCGCTTCAGCTCCCCCCGGATGAAGTCCATATCCAGCCAGATGCCCGCCGGGACCCCCTCCAGGGTCACTCCGATGGCGGGTCCGTGGGACTCTCCAAAAATCGTATATCGCATTATCCTTCCTCCCGGACAATCTGTCCACCCAGCGCCTCATAGTCCTCCCAGAAGTGGGGGTAAGACTTGTTGACGCACTCCGCGCCGGTGATGGTCACCGGCTGTTCACAGCGTGTGGCGGCAATGGCGGCCATCATGGCGATGCGGTGGTCGTTGTGGGCGCTCACCGTCACCCCGCCGGGGAGGGTCTCCTGTCCGTGGAACACCAGATAGTCCGGCCCCTCCTCCACCTGTCCGCCCAGAGCGGTGAGCACCTGGGCCACGGTGGCCAGACGGTCGCTCTCCTTGAGGCGCAGGCGGGCGGCGTTCACCAGACGGGTCTCCTCCCCCGCCCGCAGCACCGCGTGGGCCGCCAGGGGGGGCACCAAATCGGGGCACTGGCTCACGTCCAGCTCTACGCTCCCCACCTCCCGCAGGCGCACCCAGTAGGGCACAATGCGCATATCTCCCTGCACCGAGAAGGCGTTGAGCCCCTCCAAATCCACCTCATTGCCCACACCGGTGGCGGCGTACCAGAAGGCAGCCTGGGAGTAATCCCCCTCCACGGCCAAATCCCGGTGGCGGTAAATCTGGTTGCCCGGCACCTGGAAGGTGCGCTGGCCGTCCCAGTGGGCCTTGACGCCGAACTGCTCCAGGGCGTCCAGAGTCATGTCCACATAGCCCCGGCTCTCCAAGTCGGTGGTGAGGTGGATTTCGCTGTCCCCCTCCAGCAGCGGGAGGGCGAAGAGCAGGCCGGTGACAAACTGGCTGGACACATCCCCCGGCAGGGTATAAACGCCCGGCGTCAGCTTCCCCTCCACCGTGAGCACCCCGTCTTTCAGCTCATAGGAGATCCCTTTCTCCCGGAAGATTTGGAAGTAGGGCTCCTGGGGCCGCTCCATAAGACGTCCGTGGCCGGTAAAACGGCCCTTCCCCTTCAGCGCCAGCGCCACGGGGATGAGAAAACGCAGGGTGGAGCCGGACTCGCCGCAGTCCATCACCTCCGGGGCGGGCTCGTCGTGGCCGTCCACCAAGTCCGCCCCCCGGATGAGAGTTCCATCCGCCGAGGCGTCCGCGTCCAGGGTTCGCATACAGCGGAGGGTGGCCTGGATGTCCTCCGAGAGGAGCACATTGGACAGGTGGCAGAAGCCGTCCGACAGGGCGGCGGCGATGATGAGCCGGTGGCTCTGGGACTTGCTGGGGGGCGGGGTGAGCACTCCTTTCAGGCGTGTGGGTGTAATGGTGACCTTCATTTCCCTTCCTCCAGCCATTTCAGTTCCTCCAGCAATTTGTGCTTGGGCATTTTATAGGGCACCGCCTTGCCCAGTTCCTCCAGCAGAATGAGGGTGATGTCCGAACCCGCCCCCTTCTTATCCAGGCCAATGGCGGCGGCGTACTCCTCCTGTGTACAGTAAATACCATCAGGAAGGCCCAGGCTGTACACCGCCTCCTGCACCTGTGCGGACACCTGGGGCGGGGTCACCCCCAGTTTGACCCCCAGCCGGGCAGCCAGACACATCCCGGCGGCTACCGCGTCGCCGTGGCTCCAGGTCTCATAGTTGCCCGCCCGCTCATAGGTGTGGCCCAGCGTGTGCCCGAAGTTGAGAAGCATCCGTCTGCCGGTGTCCCGCTCGTCCTCTTCCACAACCATTCGTTTTAGATTGCAGCAGGTATACAAAATGTGTTCGATTTCTGCCATCAGCTTGGCCCGGTCCGGCCGGGCGGTGAGGAAGTCGAAAAAGGCCTTGTCAAAAATACAGCCGTATTTCACCACCTCCGCCATGCCCTCAATAAAGATGGGGAGGTCCAGGGTGTCCAGGGTGTCCGGGTCCATGAGGACCAGCCTGGGCTGCCAGAAGGCCCCCGCCAGGTTCTTTCCATGCTGGAGGTCAATGGCCACTTTCCCGCCCACAGAGGAGTCCACTTGGGCCAGGAGGGTGGTGGGAATCTGCACAAAATCCACCCCCCGCAGAATGGTGGCGGCGGCAAAGCCCGCCAGATCCCCCACCACGCCGCCGCCCAACGCCACCACGGCGTCGGTGCGGGTGAGGCCGAAGTCCATCATGTCCTCCCACAGACGGTCCAGCATGGCAGCCGACTTGGAGCTCTCCCCGGCGGGGATTTCCTCCACAGAGGTCTCAAACCCGGCCCCCTCCAAACTGGGGATCAGGGTCCGAAGGTAGAGAGGGGCCACGTTGGAATCTGTAATCACAAAGAGCTTTTGGGCCTTGGGAAGAACCGCACGGATACGTTCTCCCGCCTGATTCAGAAGGCCCCGCTCAATGAGGATGTCATATGCCCGGCCGGGCAGATTGACCGTCAGCGTTTTCATCCCGCTCACTCCTCACAGCTGGCCCGCCAGGCCCGCAGGCTCTCCACCTTCTTCATGAGGGCGTCGAACTTCTCCGGGGTGAGGGACTGCTGGCCGTCGCACTTGGCATGGGCGGGGTCGTTGTGTACCTCAATGATGAGGCCGTCCGCCCCAATGGCGGTGGCGGCCAGGGCCAGGGGCTCCACCATCCAGTACATCCCGGCGGCGTGGGAGGGGTCCACAATGATGGGCAGGTGGCTCATCCGCTTGACGGCGGGGATGGCGGACAAATCCAGGGTGTTGCGGGTGTAGGTCTCGAAGGTGCGCACCCCCCGCTCACAGAGGATGACATTCTCATTTCCGGCGGCCATGATATACTCGGCGGACATAATCCACTCCTCGTAGGTGTTGGCCAGCCCCCGCTTGAGGAGGATGGGCTTGCTCATCTTGCCCACCTCTTTGAGAAGGTCGAAGTTCTGCATGTTGCGGGCGCCAATCTGCACCAAATCCACCTTTTCCTCAAAGAGCTCGGCATAGCGGGGGGCCATAATCTCGCTGACCACCGGCAGGCCGGTGGCCTTCTTGGCCTCCAGCAGCAGATCCAGCCCGCTCTCCCCCATACCCTGGAAGGAGTAGGGGGAGGTGCGGGGCTTGAACGCGCCCCCGCGCAGCATCTTGGCGCCCGAGGCCTTGACGGCCTTGGCGATGCCGGTCACCTGCTCCGCGCTCTCCACCGAGCAGGGGCCCGCGATGACGTTGAAGTTTCCGCCGCCAATCTTCACCCCCTGCACGTCCACCACCGTGTCCTCCGGGTGGAACTTGCGGTTGGCCTTCTTATACGGCTCCTGCACCCGCATGACCCGCTCCACATGGGGGTCGATGCTGATTTTGTCCATATCCACCGTGGTGGTGTCGCCCACCAGGCCCAGGATGGTGCAGCCCACGCCGTTGGTGACTCCCACCTCCAGGCCCATCTTCTCAAAGCGCTGGACCAGCTTCTCAATATCCTGCTTCTCCGTGCCGGGTCTCATGACGACTACCATAACAATCAAACTTCCTTTCCTGTTTCCGGGCAGCAAAAAGAGAGCGCCCACTGATGAAATCAATGAGCGCTCTCCAGCTTACCGACTGAATGAGAATCCACGGTTCCCGTCCACCGGACGGGCCGCCCCCATTTATTCCACCCCTGTTTTTCCCATGTCAAAGTGGCCGGTGCCCATAAATCGAGCCCAGCCATAGGAAAAGACAAAGGATGCAGTTGTGAGGGCAGTCAATTTCATGGATAAATCCTCACAATAAATGGATAAGCGTATTATATACGCTGCCGGCGCAAATTGCAAGAGGCAATTTGCGCCGGCACAGAACAGTATCTCAGGTACGGATGAGCAGAGTGGCCTGGAAGGTGAGGCCGTCGTAGGCGCCGAACACCAGGACCTGATTGCCAATCGCCAGATTGCCGATGGACAGCGCACCCCCGGCGGCGGAGCGGAGCTCCGCGGAGCTGACATTGACGGTGATGGCGTTGGTGACGCCGCTGCTGTCGGTCGTCTGGAGCAAAATCTCCCGGTTGCTGGTGTTCACATAGAGCACCGTGCCGGTGAGCTGGTTGGAGGACTGAGCATTCTTGTCCACCTCAATGGACAGCACCTGGTCCCCGTCCACCACCATGGAAATCTGATAGCCCGGCTTGAGGGAGCTGATGGCCACGGCCTTGCCATTCTGGGTGACGCTGACCCCCTCCCGCACCAGATAGGTGGCGCTGCCGCCCCCGGTGAGGGCCACCGTAATGCTGGTGCCCTGGGTGTCCATGGTCACGCTGCTGATGGTGCCGGAGGCGTTGGCGCTCTGGGCCTGAGCCTCAATGGCGCTGACCTTCTGATAGCGCACGGTGAGCTGCACCTGGTCGCCGTTTTTCAGCCGGTCGATGGTGGTGCGGGTGCCGTTGCGGTAGATGTCCGGCGGGGCGCTCAAATCCAGCTCAAAGCTGGCGGTGGTGCCGTCCTCCCGGGTGATGGTCAGGAGGGTGGGAATGCCGTAGGTGATGGAGCTGATGGTCCCCCGCTCATAGGTGGAGCCGGGGTAGGCGTGAATCTCGGTGACTTCGCTGCCGGTGAGCTTCAGCGTGGCATACCACCCCTTCTCCAGGCGGGACATGCCGATGGTCTCATCCTCATAGCGGATGTCGCAGCCGCCGGCGATGGTGTAGGTGGCGCTGCGGTTGGTGTTGAGGTCGGTGACGGTGATTTTGCTGGGGCTCTGGGAGGTGGTCACCCCCTTGATGGAGGCCTGGATGTACTGCTGGGTGGTGTCCACATTGACGGCGGTGACCCGCTCGTCCCCGTCGTTGGAGATGCGCAGGGTCACATAGTCCCCCACCTGGCTGGTGGTCAGCTTGCCCGACGCGCCGTTGACGGTAATGACGGCGTCCGAGGGGATGTCATAGCGGTTTTTGACGCCGTCCATGCCGCTGAGCTGGATGCGGCCCGAGCCCAGCACTCCAATCTCCACCGAGGAGAGAAGGCCGGTCTCCTGCCGGGTGCCGCCGGTGAGCTCCACCGCAGCCAGATGGCCCAAAGCGTCCACGCTGCACACCGCGCCGGTGTAGCCCGCGTTTAAGTCCAGCAGCTCCACGCCGCCCACTTTGCTCCCCACCTTCACCTGGGTAAAGCGGTCCATGGGGAAGGTGCGGCTCACGCCGCCGCTGGTCACAGTAATCTTCTGATCCGACAGGGCGGACACGGTGCCGCTGAAGCGCTCCAGCTCACCTCCCACCCGGACCTCGGAGGCCAGGCCACTGCCGTTGAGGTTGGCCCGGGCGTACAGCCCCGGCTTGAGGGCGGTGCCGTCGCTGCGCATGTTGCTCTCATAGATGGTGACATTGGAGGAGAGAATGACCGTCTTGCTCCCGCTGAACACCGTCTCCAGGGTCAGCTGCGTGGCGCCGCTGCTGGTCACATTCACATTGGTGATGACACCGCCCACCCAGTCATAGCTGGTGTAGTTGGGCAGCTCCACCACAATGCCCTGCTGGGCCATAAAGTCCATGGCCCGGCGGAGCAGCGACGTCATAGAGGCGCGGTTGAGGGGGTCCTTGGGGTTGAAGCGGTTGAACTCGTCCCCTTTCAGGATGCCGTACAGGCTCAGCAGATAGACATAGGGCTGCATGTTCTGCGAAATGCTGTCCTTGTCGGTGTAGTTCAGGGTGTAGCTGCTCAGCCCCTCCGCCACCGGGGCCAGCTGCATGGCCCGGGCCAGATAGCGGGTGACCTCCTCCCGGGGGATGGCGTTGAGCAGCCCGCCGCCCCGGCTGAGGGCGGAGAGCTCCTCCGGGGTGATAATTCCCGTCTCCAGGCAGACCGACAAATCGGTGGCGGCCCAGGAGTACATGTCCGCCCCAATGATGCTTTTGAGCTCACTGGCCCACTTGGAGACGATGGCGGCCTTGGTGTTGGTGTTGAGGGTGTTCACACGGGCGCAGAAGAGGAGGGCCTCCACCGCGCTCATATTGGCGTCGGGCTTGAAGCTGCCGTCGTCGTAGCCCTTCACCAGTCCCAGGGCGGAGAGATATTCCACATCCTTCTGGGCCCAATGGCCGTTCAAATCGGTAAACGCGGCCGCCGAGACCGGCCCCGTCAGCAAAGTCAGGGCGGTGGTGAGAGCCAGCGCCGTGGCCAGAATTCGCTTCCCTTTCATAGGTACACCTCCGGTTCCGTTGCCTCCCGCATCGGGCGGGGGTCATCTGATTCCAAGTATAGCGGCTTTTGGGGAAAAAAGCAACCGATTCCCGGCGTTTGGGGCGCGGCTCTAGGCCTGGGGACGGCCCTCAAAGTAGTCGCGGGTCTGCTGGGCGTTGCGCATGACCTCCTCCCGCAGAGCCTCCAGGGAGGGGAACTTCTCCTCCCCCCGCAGGCGGCGGTAAAACTCCATGCGGATGCTCTGGCCGTACAGGTCCCCGTGGAAGTCCAGAATGAAGCCCTCGGCGTTGACCCGGTTGCCGTCGTCCACGGTGGGGCGGGTGCCCACGTTGGTCACCGCCATGTGGCTCTCCCCGCTCTCAAAGCACACCTTACAGGCGTACACCCCATAGGCGGGGACCAGCACCCCGGCTGGGAACTGGAGATTGACGGTGGGGAAGCCCAGGGTGGTGCCCAAATGCTTGCCCCGGGCCACGGTGTTGGTGAGGGTGTGGGGGTGGCCCAAAAACTGCATGGCCCGCTCCATCTCCCCCTGCGCCACCAGAGTACGGATGTAGGTGGAGGAGACGGTGCGCCCGTCCACCTCCACTTTGGGCACGATGTCGCACCCGATGCCCAGCTCCTGGCACACCTCCCGCAGGCGCTGGGGATTGCCCTCCCCCTGGTAGCCGAAGTGGAAGTCGTGCCCGGCCACCAGATGGACCGCACCGTGCTCCTGGACCAGGTAGTCGGTGATAAACTCCCGCCAGGGCATGCGCATCATCCGCTCATCAAAGTGGACCACAATCACATCCCGGATACCATAGCACCGCCGCATCAAATCCGCCCGGTCAGTGGGGGAGCTGAGCAGGGGCATGGGGCTGCCCAAAATACACCGCTCCGGGTGGGTGTCAAAGGTAACGGCCGCGGGGACGGCGTTAATCTCCCGCGCCCGCTCCGTCACACGGCGGAGCAGCGCTCCATGGCCCAGATGCACCCCGTCAAAAAAGCCCAGGGCAATCACTCGTTTTGTCTCTTGCTGCTGATTCACATTACACCTCAAAAAAGCTCTTGATGGTGGACAGCTGCCCCTTGTGCAGCTGTCCCAGAAGGAGGAAATCCCCACCGGGTCCATAAACCCGATAGGTCCCCTCCGCCCCCTGCTGGGGGAAGGCGGCCCCGTTGCGGGCGGCCTTTTCCCGCCGCGCATCCACCGTCAGGGCGGGATAGGCGGAAAAAAGGCTGTCCACCGGCAGGAGAAAGCGCTCCGCCGTCCCCTCCTCCGCCGCCTGGGCCAGCGTGTCCAGGGAAATGGCGTCCCGCTCCGTATAGCCGCAGGCCGCTGTCCGCCGCAGGGAGTACATGGTCCCGCCGCACCCCAACGCCTGCCCGATGTCGTGGCAGAGGGTGCGGACGTAAGTCCCCTTGGAGCAGCGCACCCGCAGCACAAAGTCCCGTGGGCTCTCCTGCTCCACCAGTTCCAGGCGGTGGATGGTGACCGGCCGGGGCTTGCGCTCCACCTCCACCCCCTTCCGGGCCAGCTCATAGAGCTTCTGGCCCTTCACCTTGAGGGCGGAGTACATGGGGGGCACCTGGAGCAGCTCCCCCCGGAAACGCTCCAGCACCTGATCCACCGCCTGGTGCATGTCGAAGAGCGGCCGCTCCTCCAGCACGGTGCCGGTAATGTCCTGGGTGTCAGTGACCACCCCCAGGCGGAGGCCGGCCACATACTCCTTCTCCCCCTCCATGGCAAACTCCACCGCCCGGGTGGCCCGCCCTACAAAGACGGGGAGCACTCCGGTGGCCATGGGGTCCAGCGTCCCGGCGTGGCCCACCCGCCTCTCATGGAGGAGGCGGCGCACCTTCCCCACCACGTCGTGGCTGGTCCAGTCCGCCGGTTTATCAATGACCAGGATTCCGTTAGGCATGGCCGCGCACCTGCCCAATGGCGTCCAGAATGGCCTTTTCGGCCTCCTCCAACGTACCGTCTACGGTACAGCCTGCGGCCGCGGCGTGGCCGCCGCCCCCCAGAAGGGCACACGCCGCGTTGGCGTTCAGCCCGCCGCTGGTGCGCACCGAGAGCTTACACCGGCCCTCTTCCAGCTCCCGGATGGTGACGGAGGTCTCCACCCCCTCAATCTGTCCCAAAAAGGCGGCGATGTCCTCCAAATCCTCCTCAGTGGCCCCCGCCTCCTGCAACAGGTTCCGGGACACAATTGCCACAGCCAGAGTGCCGTTTTCATAGCGGTGCATCCGCTCCACAATCAGGCGCTCTACCTGGAGGCGGGCCCAGCTCTTGGTGCGGAAGTGGCGCTTGTTGAGGGGGAACACATCCAGTCCGGTGTCCATCAGCTCCGCCACAATGCGGTGGGTCCCGGCGGTGGTGTTGCTGTACTGGAAGCAGCCGGTATCGGTGGAGATGGCCACATAGAGGGGGACGGCCATCTCCGCCGTCACCGCTCCCAGCTCCTTCAAAATATCGTAGATCAGCTCCCCGCAGGCCGCCCGCCCGGCGTCCACACAGGTTTTCCGGGCGAAAAACTCCTGGGAGGGGTGGTGGTCAATGGCTAAATCAATACCCCGCGCCAGACACTTCTCCCCCTGGGCGGTAAAGAGGCCCCGGGCGGCAATGTCCACGCTGACCACCGTCTCCGGCTCATAGTCCGCCGGGGCCAGCAGCCCCTCCAGATAGGGGGTGAAGAGGTGGGTCTCCCCGGTGCCGGGGCAGATATGGGCGGTCTTACCCAGGGCGCGCAGCCCCCGGCACAGGGCGGCGGCACAGCCGATGGTGTCCCCGTCGGGCCGCTTGTGGGTGAGGATGAGATAGTGGTCCTGGGCCCGGAGAAACTCCGCGGCCTCCTGATAGGTGATGCTGTTCACTCCTCATCCTCCTCCAGATTGATGTGGGCGTTGGCCGGATTGGCGGGCTTGACCACCTCCGGGTCCCGCAGCATACTCAGAATGTGGGCGCCCTGGCCGATGGAGTCGTCCTCCACAAAGAGGAGCTCCGGGGTGTAGCGCAGGTTCAGCGCGGCCCCCAACTCCCGGCGCAGGTAGCCCGCGGCGGACTTGAGGCCCTTCACCACTTCCTTCACGTCGCTCTTGTCCAGTACGCTGACAAAAATCTTGGCGTACCGCAGGTCCGACGTGGTCTCCACCGCCGTGATGGACACCAGACCGTGCACCCGTGGGTCCTTCACCGTGCGGATGAGGGAAGCGAGCTCCCGCTGAATCTCCTCGTTAATGCGTCCAATGCGATTGCTTGCCATACTTGTTCTCCTATCATGCAGTACAGACCCGCCCCCTCCTCAAATGACTTGGGGACGGAACGGGTCTGTTTCAATTGTGTGAAAACGGGTATCAGGGAATACCAGGATAAAGCAATTAAACCTCGATCTGCTCCACCGCAGCGTTTCGAAAATTTGCCGGCGGCAAATTTTTAGCGTAGGCCGGCACAGCTATGCTGGGCCGGTGGCACTAAAGTAGAGCGATCAGATCTCGATCTGTTCCATCAAAAACGCCTCAATCACATCGCCCTGCTTAATATCCTGGAACTTCTCAAACGTAATGCCACACTCGTAACCAGCGGCCACTTCCTTCACGCTGTCCTTGAAGCGCTGGAGGGAGGCAATGGATCCGTCGTAGATGACCACATTGTCCCGCAGCAGGCGCATCTGGGCACCCCGCTGCATCTTGCCGTTGGTGACATAGCAGCCGGCCACCATGCCCACATTGGTAATGCGGAACACCTCGCGGACCTCGGCCTGGCCCAGTTCCACTTCCTTGAACTTGGGGGCCAGCATGCCCTTCATGGCGGTCTCAATCTCGTTGATGCAGTCGTAGATGACCCGGTACATCCGCATATCCACCTTGTTGCGGGCGGCGGACTCCTTGGCGTTGTTGTCGGGGCGGACATTGAAGCCCACAATGATGGCGTTGGAGGTGGTGGCCAGCATGACGTCGCTCTCGTTGATGGCGCCCACCGCGCAGTGGATGACCCGCACCCGGACCTCCTCGTTGGAGAGCTTCTCCAGAGAGGCCTTGACCGCCTCGGCGGAGCCCATCACGTCGGCCTTGACGATGATGTCCAGCTCCTTCATCTCGCCCTGCTTGATCTGGCTGAACAGATCCTCCAGAGACACCTTCTGCCCCACCGGACCGGCGGCGGCCATCTTCTGCTCGTGCTTGCGCTGCTCCACGAGCTCGCGGGCCATGCGCTCGTCGGCCACGGCGTGGAAGTCGTCGCCCGCACCGGGTACCTCGCTCATACCGATGATCTCCACAGGCACAGAGGGACCGGCCTCGGTGAGCTTCTGGCCCCGGGCGTTGGTCATGGCGCGGACACGGCCCACCGCGGTCCCGGCGATGATGACATCGCCCTGATGGAGGGTGCCATTCTGCACCAGCAGAGTGGCCACCGGGCCGCGGCCCTTGTCCAGGCGTGCCTCAATGACCGCGCCGTGGGCGGAGCGGTTGGGGTTGGCTTTGAGCTCCTGCATCTCGGCCGTCAGGTTGACCATCTCCAGGAGGTTGTCAATGCCCTCGCCGGTCTTGGCGGAGATGGGGCAAATGATGGTGTCGCCGCCCCACTCCTCGGGCACCAGCTCATACTTGGTGAGCTGCTCCTTGATGCGCTCCGGGTCGGCCTCCGGCTTATCCATCTTGTTGATGGCCACAATAATGGGAATCTTGGCGGCCTTGGCGTGGTTGATGGACTCCACCGTCTGGGGCATGATGCCGTCGTCGGCGGCCACCACCAGAATGGCGATGTCGGTAATCATGGCGCCGCGGGCGCGCATGGCGGTAAATGCCTCATGGCCGGGGGTGTCCAGGAAGGTAATCAGCTTGCCGCCCACATCCACCTGATAGGCGCCGATGTGCTGGGTGATGCCGCCGGCCTCGCCCGCCGCCACATGGGCGTTGCGGATATAGTCCAGCAGGGAGGTCTTGCCGTGGTCGACGTGGCCCATGACCACCACCACGGGGGCGCGGGGGAGGAGGTCCTCCTCTTTGTCCTCGGCGGTGTCAATGAGGCGCTCCTCGATGGTGACGATGACTTCCTTCTCCACCTTGCAGCCCATCTCTTCTGCGATGATGGCGGCGGTGTCAAAGTCGATGATGTCGCTGAGGGAGGCCATGACGCCGTTCTTCATCAGGGTCTTGACCACCTCAGCGCCGGTCTTTTTCATGCGGGAGGCCAGCTCGCCCACCCCGATCTCATCGGGAATCTTCACGGTCAGCGGGGTCTTTTTGGCGATCTCCTGCTGGAGGCGGCGCATCTTCTCCTGCTCCTCCTGGCGGCGCTTGTTGCCGCCCTGGAAGCCGCCCTTGCGCTGGTTGCGGCCCTGGAACTTCTGCTTGCCCGCCTGCATCTGCTTGGTCTTACCGGCGGCCAAATCCTCCAGGCGCTCATCGTACTTCTCCAGGTTCACATTGCCGGCCTTGCGGGTGTCCACAATCTTCTTCTCGGGCACACGGCTGGCGGGCTTATTGGCGTTCTGGGCGCCGTTCTGGCCGTTGGCGGCCTTCTGACCCTGGGCGGGCTGAGCGGCGGTCTTGGACTGGGCGCTATTATTGTGATTGCGGCCCTGGTTCTGTCCCTTGCCGCCGTTGTTGGCGGGGGCGGCGCTCTTCTGGCCGGACGCGCTCTGGCCCTGGGGGGCGGCAGGCTTGGCCTGAGCCGCCGGCTTGGGCTCGTGGTACACATCGGCAAAGATGCTCTCAATGCTCTCCACCTGGTTGTGCTGGGTGAGGTACTCAAAAATCACCGACAGCTCCCCGTCGGTGAGCACCTGCATATGGTTCTTGGGCGTACTGGCGTACTGGGTGAGGATATCCGCGATCTCCTTGGAATTGCGGCCAAAGTCCTTGGCCACCTCATGCACTCGATACTTATTATTCAGCAAATAAAGCCACCTCCACGTCGGGACTTGTACCAACGAGAAAACGCAACGCCGCGCCTTGCGCTTTCTGATTGGAACAAGTCCGTTTCTCTCTGTGCCTCTTGTGTTTCTCGACAGCTTATCCATCCCGGCGCTGTCCCGGCCGGCCCGGACGCGTTTTCCGCCCGGAAGGTCCCTCCTTGGGCGGGGACGCCCAGGGCTTGCGCTGTGCGGCGGCGCGGGCCTTGGCCTGCGTCCGCTTTTTCTTCTGGCGCTGAAGGGTGCGCCGGGCCCGCTCCCGCAGGTGCTGGGCTACCTCGCCGTACTGGGCTTCGTCCATCCGGGCCAGCCCCCCGGCCACCGCGCCGGCCAGACCCGCATCGGTGAGGGCCAGGATGGCGCACGTCCCCCGGCCCAGAGCGCCCCCCAGCTCCTCTTTGGAGAAGGGGACGGTGAGGCAGGGGACGCGGATACCTTCCGCGCTGTGTGCCCCCCGCTCCCGGGTATTCTCGGAGGCATCGACGGCCACCAGCAGGAGGCGGGCGGTGCGGCGCTCCACAGCCTCCGCCACTGCGTCCTCTCCCACCGCCAGATTGCCCCCCTTCCGGGCCAGACCCAGCAGGTGCAGCACGCTATTCATGCTCCCCCTCCTCCATCTGGGCGGTGAGGGAGTCGTATACCTCGTCGGGGATGGGGGCGGAGAAGGCCCGCTCCAGCGCCCGGGCCTTCCGGGCCCGCTTCAGGCACTCCGTCTGGGGGCACACATAGGCCCCACGCCCCGGTTTCTTCCCCTTGAAATCCAGGGAAATCTCCCCCTCAGGGCTCCGAACCACCCGGATGAGCTCCTTTTTGGGCTTCATCTCCCGGCAGCCCAGACACTGCCGCATGGGGATTTTCTTGGGCATTGCACACGCCTCCTCTCAGGTACGGCTTGTTTCCGGCCGCAGCTTACTCCTCCGCCTGCGGCTCGGTCTCCGTCTCAGCCTCGGTCTCCGCTTCGCTCTCCAGCTTCACCCACTCCAGGTGCAGACCATGAGTCAGAGCCGCGTCACTCTCCAACTCCGTGCTAGTCTCGGTCTTGGCCTCGGCCTCCACCTCGCTGTCGTCCGCGATGAGCACCTCGTCCTCGTCCTCTTCCTCCTCCACGGGGGCGGAGGCGGGCTTGATGTCAATCTTGTAGCCGGTGAGCTTGGCGGCCAGGCGGGCGTTCTGGCCCTCCTTGCCGATGGCCAGGGAGAGCTGGTCGTCGGGCACAATCACCCGGCAGCTCTTCCCCTCCTCCAGAGTGGTGACGCTGATGACGTCTGCGGGGGAGAGGGCGGCGGCGATATAGGCGGCGGGGTCCTCGCTGTACTTAATGATATCCACTTTTTCCCCGTCCAGCTCTTCCACAATGTTATTCACGCGCTGGCCCCGGGGACCCACGCAGGCGCCGATGGCGTCCACGTCGGGGTCGGCGGACCACACCGCCAGCTTGGTGCGGGAACCGGCCTCACGGGCGATGGACTTGACCTCCACGGTGCCGTCGTAGATTTCGGGCACCTCCAGCTCAAAGAGGCGCTTGACCAGGCCGGGGTGGGTGCGGGACACCAGCACCTGGGGCCCCTTGGTGGAGCGGCGGACCTCCACCACATACACCTTGAGGCGCATGCCCTCGGTGTAAGTCTCCCCCTTCACCTGCTCGCCAGCGGCCAGATAGGCGTCGGTGCTCTCCCCGCCGGAGCCAATGCGCAGGCTGGCCGCCCCGGAGCGGGGGTCAATGCGGGTGACAATGCCGGTGAGAATCTCGTGCTCCTTGGAGGAGAACTCGTCGTACACCATGCCCCGCTCGGCCTCCCGCATCCCCTGGATGATGACCTGGCGGGCAGTCTGGGCGGCAATGCGGCCAAAGTTGCGGGGCTTGATTTCAATGCGCAGCACATCCCCCAGCTGGGCCCGGGGCAGGGTCTGCCGGGCCTCCTCCAGGCTCATCTCGGTGCAGGGATTGTCCACGGTCTCTACCACGTCCTTTTTGACGAACATGCGCACCGTGCCCAGGGCCTCGTTGGCCTCCACCGTCACATTGTCCCCCACGCTCTCGTGGTCCCGCTTGTAGGCGGACACCAGGGCCTGGGTGATCTTCTCAATCATGTAGGACTTGGGGATGCCCTTCTCCTTTTCGATGAGGCTGATGGCGGTGAAGAACTCCGCCCCGTCCAGCTCGTTGCTCTTTTGTGCCTTCGCATTTTTTCTCGTGGCCATGTCACCTTACTCCTTTAAAACCGCACATACAGGCGTACCTGCGCAATCTCTTTCTTCTCCAGGGCGACCGGCGCGCCGTCCAGCTCCAGGGTGACGCCGCCATTTTCATAGGAGAGGAGCTTGCCCACCAGCTCCTTCCGCCCCTCCCGGGCCCGGTAGAGGCGCACCTCCACCTCACTGCCCAGGTAGGCCGCAAAGTGCTCCGGGCGGCGGAGCACCCGGTCGATGCCCGCCGAGCCCACCTCCAGGGTATAGCTTCCCTCAATGGGGTCGGCTTCATCCAGCGCGTCGGACAGCGGGCGGGAGACCGCCTCGCAGTCGTCAATGGAGACGCCTCCGTCCTTGTCGATGAACACCCGGAGGTACCAGGTGCCCGCCTCCTTCACATACTCCACATCCCACAGCCGGCACCCCTGCGCCTGGACAATGGGGGCGGCCAGCGCAGTCACCACCTCGGTTACTTTTGCCATAAGTCTCCCTCCCGTTCGTGCGTCCCAGATATTACCATACCTGATTTTTTTCAAAAAGAAGAGCGGGGCGGACCCCACTCTAACCATACCACTACTACTATCGTGTCCTACTATACCACAAACCCTCCTCCAGTGCAAGACTTTTTGGCCCCATTTGTCCACCCCGGAAGCAGAAACAGTGGGCTTTTCCCCCGGTTTTCTTGTTCACGTTGACAGAAGGCGAGATTTTGCTAGAATAGGAGGTGCAAACCGACAGGAGGTATCGTCTATGAGCCAACGCAATCAGGCGGCCGCCGTCCTCCACGAGGTCCAGAAGGCCGTGGTGGGAAAGGACGAGATTCTGGCCAAAGTCCTGCTGACCATTCTGGCCCGGGGGCACATTCTGCTGGAGGACATCCCCGGCGTGGGCAAAACCACGCTGGCGCTGGCCTTCTCCCGGGCCCTCTCGCTGAGCTATCACCGGGTGCAGTTCACCCCCGATATCATGCCCTCGGATTTGACGGGCTTTTCCCTGTACAACAAGGCCACCGGGCGGATGGAGTACCAGCCCGGCGCGCTGCTGTGCAATCTCTTTTTGGCGGATGAGCTCAACCGCGCCACCAGCCGCACCCAGTCCGCCCTGCTGGAGGCCATGGAGGAGGGGCAGGTGACGGTGGACGGGGTGTCCCGCCCAGTGCCCCAGCCCTTCCTGGTCATCGCCACCCAGAACCCCACCGGCGCCTCCGGCACTCAGCCCCTCCCCGACTCCCAGCTGGACCGCTTCATGGTCCGCCTTACCATGGGCTATCCCGCCCAGGACGCGGAGGTGGAGCTGCTGCGGCGGAAACAGCAGGGGGCCAATCCCCTCCAGAGCGTTCAGGCGGTGGTGACGCTGGAGGGCCTGGAGGCCATGCGCCAGGCGGTGGACGCCGTCCACCTGAGCGACCCCATCTGCAACTACATTGTCGCCCTCATCACCGCCACGCGGAACCACCCCCTCATTCTCCAGGGGGCCAGCCCCCGGGCCACCCTGGCCCTGGCCGCCATGAGCCGGGCGTCAGCCTTCTTCCAGGGTCGGGACTATGTAATTCCAGAAGATGTGGTGCTGGTGTGCCACGACACCCTGGCCCACCGGCTGATTCTCTCCCCCCGGGTGGAGAGCGAGGGGCTGCGCCACCCCCTGGAGGCGGTTCTCCAGGCGGTGCCCGCCCCCCAGATCCGGTAAGCGCCATGGTCCGCCGCCGCATCCTCTACGCGCTGGCCCTGCTGGGCGCAGTGCTTCTGTTTCTCTACTGGGAGGTCTGGATCTCCCTCTTCCTGCTGGCGCTGGTGGTGGCGCTGCCCCTTCTCTCGCTGGCCTTCAGCATTCCCTTGGCCCGCCGGCTCTCCCCCACTCTGAACCCACCGGAGTCCACCCCCATTCGGGGCGGGAAAGCCTTTCTCACCCTCCACGTCCCCGCCCCCGGCGGGCTGCCGGTGGTGCGCCTCACCGGGCGTCTGGTGGTGCGCAGTCCCATGACCGGGGCCCGGTGGGTCAAGCGCATCCGTCTCTCCTGCGACGGGTCCCCTGCCCAGTTTCCCTTCCCCCTGGCCACCGAGCACTGCACTCTCCTCCTCTGCCGGGCGGAGCGGCTGCGGGCGCTGGATTTACTGGGGATTTTCGCCCTCCCGCTGCCCACTCCGGTGCTGGAGACAGAGGTATTGGTGCGCCCCCAGTCCATTGAAGCGGGGCCCATCCCGCCGGTGCTGGGGCAGGGCGGGGCCTCTCTGGGCCTCAAGCCCAAATTAGGAGGCGGGTGCGCCGAGGACTACGATTTGCGGGACTACCGCCCTGGCGACCCCATGCGCACCGTCCACTGGAAGCTCTCCGCCAAGCGGGATGAGCTGGTGGTGCGGGAGATGCTGGTCCCCCGCCGCCCGGCGCTGGTGCTCACCGCCGACCACTTCGGCCTGCCGGGGCAGGTGGACCAGATGCTGGACAAGCTCCAGGCCCTGTCTCTGGCCCTGCTGGAGCGGAGGGAGCGCCACTGGATTGGATGGCTCCACCCGGTGAGCGGGGTGCCCGTCCTCCTTCCGGTGGAGCACCCGGAAGGGCTCACCGCCTGCCTCACCCGCTTTTTGGGCGAGAGCTGTCCCCCCACGGGCCGCTCGGCCCTGGACTTCGCCCTGTCCATCCCAGAGAGTGACGGTCCGCCCCGCACCTTCCACGTCACCGCCCAGCTGTGGCAGAAGGAGGGGAAAGCCGTATGAAACGTCTCACCTCCAACACACTTATTGGCTATCTGATGGATGTGGGGCTGATGCTGGCCCTGCTGTGGGGCGGGCTGTCCGCCTTCGCCACCACCTTTGATTTGAGCTGTGACGCCACCCGTCTGGGGGTGGGTCTGCTGGTATTGGGGCTGGTCCTCCCCGTCCTCTACCGCCTGCCCTCCCCCTGGTCCCCCCTGCTGCCTCTGGCGCTGCTGCTCCCCCTGGCCCTGCTGGCCTGGAAAATTTGGGACGCCCTGCTCCCCGCCTGGGCCGCGGTGCAGTGCGCGGTGGTCAATGCCTACGCCCAGGTGTTTCCCCAGATTCCCACCCTCTACGCCACCATGGAGCTCTCCCGGCGGGAGTGGGTGGACGCTCTCACTCTGGGCGCCCTCTTCTTCGCGGCGCTGTGGGGGCTGATGCTGGGGTGGGCGGTGTGCTCCGCCCGCTCCTTCTGGGCCACTCTGCTCTTAACCCTTCCCCTGCTCCTCCCCGGTGTGGGCATCGCGCAGCCCCCAGCGCTCCTCCCCCTGCTGCTTCTGCTGTGGGGCTGGTCGGTGCTGCTGCTGCTCCATCTGGCCCCCCGCACCGGGCCGGGCCGGGCGCGGCTGGCGCTGCGGGTGATGCCCGCCGTGGCAGTGGTGCTGGCGCTGTGCGCCGCCCTCCTACCCTGGCGGGACTATCAGATTCCCCCCTGGGCGGTGGATACCCGGCAGGAGCTGGCAAACTCCGCCACCTCCTTCTCCCTCCGCATGGGGCTGGATACGCTGGCTGAGCAGATGTTCGGTCCCTCCTCCCTCACCGCCGCCGGGTCCTCCGCCTATGTGAACCTCAACCAGGGCGCTCAGTGCTACGACGGCCACACGGTGCTCCAGGTGGAGAGCGAGTGGAGCGGCCACATCTATCTGCGGGGGCACAGTGCCGCCCTCTATGAGAACAACCAGTGGGAACCCCTGCCGGAGAGCACCTATGAGGGGCTCATCGGCGAGGGCGGGCGTCTGGCGGAGAGCGGCCTGAGTGCGCTGGACCTCCCCGCCCAGACCAGCGATTCCACCTACTACGCCTTTACGGTGGAAAACCGCGCCGCCCCCGGCGGGTGCGTCTACTTCCCCTACCAGATTCTCACCACCCCCTCCGAACTGCGGGGGGCCGCCTTTGTAGGGGACTCCTACTTAGGCCGGGAGCGGCTGGTGAACCGCCACACCGTCTACTTCCGCCCGGATGCCCTGGACTTGGAACACATGGAGGGCCTCACCGGCGACGCCGCCCAGGCGGAGGAGGAGTACGCCTCCTTTGTGTATGACTACTATCTCCAGCTTCCCAGTGGGATGGGCCAGGAGCTGCGCCGCCACACCGCCGCCATTGAGCGCCGCCTGAGCTACTCCACCCTGCGGGAACTGGCACAAATCCGTGTGATGCAGGCCCAGACTGTGGCGGAGTATCTGGCGGGCCTTGCCACCTATGACGCCAGCGCCCCCGCCGTCCCCGACGGGGAGGACTATGTGCTCTACTTCCTCAACGAGAGCCAGTCCGGCTACTGTATGCACTTTGCCTCCGCCGGGACGCTGCTGCTGCGGGCCATGGGGATTCCCGCCCGGTATGTCAGCGGCTACACCGCCGATGTGGTGGCGGGCCGGACGGTCAATGTCCCCGATCAGAACGCCCACTCCTGGGTGGAAATCTACCTGGACGGGTACGGCTGGTATCCCATTGAGATGACGCCGGGGTACTCCCCCCAGCGGCCCTCCGATGACCCCGCCACGCCGACCCCCACCCCAACGCCTACGCCGACCCCCACCGCCACCGCCGCGCCCTCGGCTGCGCCCTCCGCCAGCACTGCGCCCTCGGAGGCTCCGGTTTCCACAACGGAGCCCGATTCGGTGGAAAACTCCGGCGGAAATCCGCCCGCCCCCCTGCTCTGGGTGTTGGGTATCCTCTCGGCGCTGGTGCTGGTGCTCCTCCCCTCCCGGCTGGTCTGCGCCCTGCGCCGCCGCCGTCTGCACACCCTTCCCCCCGGC
Organism: Candidatus Flavonifractor merdigallinarum; assembly: GCA_019115265.1. GTDB lineage: Bacteria > Bacillota > Clostridia > Oscillospirales > Oscillospiraceae > Pseudoflavonifractor_A > Pseudoflavonifractor_A merdigallinarum. Next base: position 31,507 of record DXDX01000063.1, read on the forward strand.
CGCGCCGCAGTAGCCGCCTACCGGTACAGCTGCCGTCTGGCCCGCTGGGGTGTCCCCACACCGGAAGTGGTGCTGGAGTGCGCCCGCCGGGCCGCCTTTGGCCGGGAGGGTCCCGGCGAGGAGGACCGCGCCGCCCTGCTGGCCGCCCTGGAGGGGCAGCTCACCGAGCTGCGCGCCGCTCTGCCCGCCTGGAAGCGCCTGTTGCTCCGCTATGGACTCTTCCTCTGGTAAGGCGGCAGATTTGGGCGGTTTTTCCCCGTTTGGCCGTTGCCTTTTGGGGATGAAGTGGGTATAATGGTTGCGCATGATGAAACCGTAGAGAAAAGAGGAACCGGATATGGAATTTCGCGCCAACGAAGGAAAGAGCGTAACCATAGAGGCCATGGGCCGCACCTGGGCCCGCCACGCCATTGAGACCCACTTTGTCACCGTGGGGGAGAGCTACATCGACCTCATGGAGAAGTATGTCAAGCCCCTCTATCAGGAGGGGGACATTCTCTCCATGAGCGAGAAGGTCATCGCCATCTGCCAGAAGCGGGTGGTCACCGAGGAGGAGCTGAAACCCGGCTTCTGGGCCAAGCTACTCTCCCGTTTTGTGCATCAGACCTCCGCCGGCCCTGGCATGGGCCTGCCCATCAAGATGCAGTTTGCCATCAACGTGTGCGGCCTGCCCAAAATTCTGTGGGCCGCCTTCCGGGCCGCCATTGATAAACTCCGGGGGGTGCATGGCACCTTTTACCGCATCGCGGGGCTGGAGGTGTCCGGCCTGGACGGCTTCTACGGGGAGGACATCCCCGAATATGAACACATGGGCGTCCGTATCCCGGAAAATCCCGCCGGGGTCTGCGACGAGATTTTCCAAAAGACTGGCATTGTCTCCATGATTGTGGATGCCAACGACTTGAATGTGGAGATGCTGGGCCACTGCTCCCAGCTCAAGGAGAGCGACGAGCAGCTGCTGGACCTCATCCGGGACAACCCCGCCGGTCAGGACCGCCAGCTCACCCCCTTTGTCCTCATCCGCCCGGTAGAAGGGTAATTTGATAGGCAAAACCGCCCCGCAGAAGGTAAAACCTCCTGCGGGGCGGTCCTTTTACACAAGAGTGTTCCAGTTTCCTGCATATCCGCAGCCCTCGGCAGAGTTTTGCCGCCTACAGGCGGCAAAACAAAATGAAAACCGTTTTTTTCGGGGACATGTGCCTCGAAAAAAACTCCTCTCAGCCCGCAAGTGTGGCCTTTGGCCCATTGGCCAAAGGATGCGCGCGGCGGGCTGCATCTCCTCGAAAAAATGCTTGCATTTTTGAGAAGCTTGTCGGCCCAGCCGACAAGCAAATGCCCGCGCTCTACCGAGCGCGGGCATTTTGGCGGGGACAGGTAAGAATCGAACTCACCAAGGCGGGAACGCCGCCCTCTACGGTTTTGAAGACCGCGGGGCTCACCAGATACCCTTCTATCCCCAGATACATCTGCCGCGAAGCATAGAAAACCGCCCCGGACAGCAGATGTAATTATAGCGTAAAATCCCCTTTGCGTCAACTGATTTCCCGCGATTTCTCAGGGCTTTTTCAGCAGCACCCGGCTGTCTCCCTCTTTTTTGGTGAATCCCTCGCTGTCCCAGAACTCCAGAAGGGCCAGCGCGTACTTACGGGAGATGCCCAAAGCGTCCCGGAACTCCGCCAGGGAGAGCTGGGGCTTCTGCTCAAAGAGAGAGATGAGGGTGTCGGCGGCTTGGCGGTAGAAATCCTTTCGCAGCACAATCTGGGCGTTGAGGGGCACCAAATCCCCATCGTAGAAGAGGCGCTGTACCACCTGACGGGCGCCATCCTGCTTCTTGCCAAAGCCCGCCACAATGTCGTCCAGATTCTCCGGCGCCAGGCCCGCCTTGCCGTAGAGGTCCAGCAGCTCCTCCTTCAAACCGGTATAGAAGGAGTTCCACACCACCTGGAAGTCGGGCAGGGCCACCGTGGGCCCCTCAATGCGCAGACCCCGGTGCTCGGCAAAGTAGTCGATGAGGGCGTCAATGGCCGCCGGGGACGCGGTGGGCAGGAGCTTCCCCCGGAACTCCCCCCGGTTCATGCCGGGCTGGAGAGGCTGGGCCTTGTGGTAGTCCCCCAGGAATTTGAGGCACTTCTCCCACAGGCCCTCCAGGGCTTCATGGCTGATGTAGCGGCCCACCAGCTCCACCACCGAGCCGCCCTCCAGCATGGGGGTGATGGACTCGGTGAGCTCGGCGTCGGTGAGGCCGGCGTGCTTGGCCAGATCGTGGTGTTTGGGGAGGGTGGTGCCCGCCTGGCGCAGCGCCTCCAGCACCTGCTTCTCCGACGAGCCGGAGGCCCGGGCAGCCAGTCCCTCCAGCACCGCCGGGTCGTTGCGCTTGTGGCGGCCCGGGGCGGCGTTGAGGATGACGCCGCCGCCCACCGTCACCAGGGGGGAGAAGAAGCGCACCACATAGTGGTCGCCGTTCTTCACTGCCACATCCTCCTGGAAGCGGAGCTGGGCATACCCGGTCTCCCCTGCCTCCAGCTGGTCCTTCCCCAGCACCACACACTTGCACACCAGCTCCCGGCTGCTGTGGTGGAAGTGGAGCTGGGTGTCATTCTTGATGGGGTAGGGGGAGTCCTTGAGCACGGTGAGCTGCACATCCATCTGCCGGGAGAGCACCATAGAGCCGGGCTTGGCGATGGTGTCGCCCCGCTTGATGTCGGCCTTGTCAATGCCGGAGAGGTTCACCGCCACACGCATACCGGCGCTGGCCCGCTCCTCCGCCTTGTCGTGGGTCTGGAGGCCCCGGATGCGGGCCTTTTTCTCACTGGGGTAGATGGAGACCTCCTCCCCCAGCTTCATGGAGCCCTCAATGAGGGTGCCGGTGACCACCGTGCCAAACCCGTCCACCGAGAATACCCGGTCCACCGGCAGGCGGAAGGGCCGGTCCTGGTTGCGCTGCTCCGCCCCCTCCACCAGCTTGACAATGAGGGCTTTCAGCTCCTCAATGCCCTGACCAGTGTAAGAGGATACGGCGATGATGGGGGCATTCTGGAGGAAGGTGCCCTGAACCGTCTCCCGGGCCTCCTCCTCAATGGCCTCCAGCCACTCCTCGTCCACCATGTCCGCCTTGGTGACCACAATAATGCCGTTCTGCACCCCCAGAAGGGACAGAATGCCCAGATGCTCCCGGGTCTGGGGCATAAATCCCTCGTCGGCGGCGATGACCATTAAAACCACGTCCATCCCCGACGCGCCCACCAGCATATTGCGGATGAACTTCTCATGTCCGGGCACGTCGATGATGCTGGCGGTCTGACCGTTGGGCAGGGTGAGCTGGGCAAAGCCGATTTCAATGGTGATGCCCCGTTTCTGCTCCTCCTTGAGCCGGTCGGTGTCCACCCCGGTGAGGGCACGGGTGAGGCAGGTCTTGCCGTGGTCCACATGGCCGGCGGTGCCGATGATAATATGCTTCATAGCGCAAGCGCTCCTTTACCGTAAAATGGCGTCCAGCGCCCGGAGAATCTCCTCCCCGTCCGCCTCGGTGAGGGTGCGGGGGTCCAGCACATACTTCTCCCGGCGGATGCGCCCCACAATGGGGGTCTCCCATCCCCGCAGGGCCTTTTCCAGCTCGTCCAGCGAGCAGCCCACCGGGTCCAGCTCCACCACCCAGGTGGGCAGGGGCACGCCGGGGAGGCTGCCGCCCCCCACCTCGCCCACATCGGCGGCGGTGGAGACGGCGCACCGCTCTCCCAGCACCTCGGCAAACCGGGCGGCCAGCTCCTCCGCCCGGGTACGCAGCTCTTCCCGGGTGGCCCCCAGCATGGAGAGGGTGGGAATCCGCTTGGCGGCCAGCGCGTGGTCCTCATAAAAGCGCAGGGTGGTCTCCAGCGCCGCCAGGGTCAGCTTGTCAATGCGCACCACACGGGCAAACTGGTTTTTCTTCATGGTTTCAATGTATGCCTTCCGGCCAATGGCGATGCCCGCCTGGGGTCCGCCCAGGAGCTTGTCGCCCGAGAAACACACCACGTCCGCCCCGGCCTTGACACTGTCCTCCACGGTGGGGCCGTCGGGCACCCCCAGCGCCGGATCGGTAAAGAGGGCGCCGCTGCCCAAATCGTGGAACACGGGAATGCCCTTCTCCCGGCCCAGAGCCACCAAGTCCTCCACCGAGACCTCCTCGGTAAAGCCGATGAGCTTGAAGTTGCTGGTGTGAACCTTCAGCAGAATCTCCGCCCCCTGCTCCTCAATGGCCCGGCGGTAGTCGGAGAGGTGGGTCTTGTTGGTGGTGCCCACTTCAATGAGGTGGGCGCCGCTGCGGGCCATAATCTCCGGCACCCGGAAGGACCCGCCAATCTCCACCAGCTCCCCCCGGGAGATGGCCACCTTCTTCCCGGCGGCCAGGGCGGAGAGCATGAGGAACACCGCCGCGGCGTTGTTGTTCACCGCCAGCGCCCCCTCCGCGCCGGTGAGAGAACACAGCAGTTTATCCACATGGGAGAAGCGGCTCCCCCGGCGGCCCTCGTCCAGATTATACTCCAGATTGGAGTAGCCACGAGCGGCCTCGTATACGGCCCGGGCGGCCTCCTCCCCCAGCGGGGCTCGGCCCAAGTTGGTGTGGAGCACCACGCCGGTGGCGTTGATGACGGCACGCAGATGGGGCCGGCAGGCGGCCCGGGCCTGGGTAATGACCGCCTGGGCCAGCACGCCGCTCTCCGGCAGGGCGGTAATCCGCCCCTCCAGAATCCCCTGACGCAGCCCGTCCAGCTGGGCCCGGGCGGCCTCTTTCAGGGCGTGATAGGGCAGCTCACCCTGGGCGGCGGTGAGGGCCGGGTGGGTGAGAAGTACATCCATCTTGGGAAGCTGCTGCAAAAGTTGTCTGTCCATGGGGCGGAACCTCCAATTTCCGTGCGGACAGCGGTCCGCACCCAAGCATTTCACTGGTATCCGTCATTATATCATAGCTTCCGAAGGAGGGACAAGCCAAAAGGCAAAACTTTATCCTTCCCCCCGTTAGTCCGCTGGGGTACAATGGGGGAAAACGCCCCATTTTGTGGGGAGAGGGAGAGAGGAAATGACGCGCTATTACTATCAGCAGATGGAGCCGTTGGCGCAGGAGGTGTACCGCGCTCTGGAGGAAGGGCTGGAACAGGTGCGTCCCTCCATTGTGGTCCCCCGTCTGGAGGGGAAGCGGTTTGGTGAGGTGCTCTTTCAGCTGCGTCTGGACTGCCCGGCCCTGTTCTATGTCACCGGCGCGTCCTACCGCGCCCACCCGGCGGGAAACCATCTGGAGGTGCTGCCCCAGTACCTCTTCCCCAAGGCCAAAATTCTCACCCACCGCAAGGCCATCGCCGCACGGGTGGAGCGGCTATGCCGCCCCTTGCAGCACCAATCCCCCTGGGAGCAGGAACAGGCCATTCACGACTTACTCTGTACCACCGTGCGGTATGACAAGCTGAAAAAGCCCTACTCCCATGAGGTCATCGGTCCCCTCACCCAGGGGGTGGGGGTGTGCGAGGGAATCGCCAAGTCGGTGAAGCTCTTGTGCGACACGCTGGCCATCTGGTGTATGGTGGTGCTCAGCGAGGCCGCTCCGGAGCGGGGAATCAAATACCGCCACGCCTGGAATCTGGTGAAACTGGATGGACAGTATTACCACCTGGACGCCACCTTTGATAACACCCTCAGCCAGAGCGGAGAGCTCCGGCGGGACTATCTGAATCTGGACGACCGGCAGCTCTTCCGGGACCACCTGCCCGCCCTCTATCCGGTGCCACCCTGCACTGACGGGGGAAAGTTCTACTACAAGAGCGCCAAACGCTCCTTCACCAAACCAGAAGAAGTACTCTCCCGGGCCCGGCAGGCCGCACACAAAGGGCAGACGCTTCTCTTCCACTGGCGGGGCGGGCCCCTTACCGCTCAGACACTGGGGGAGCTCTCCACCCTTCTGGAGGGAGCCGCTCAGGAGAAGGACCGACACGCCCACATCCAAATCAACCGCCCCCAGGGGGTGGTTCAGGTGTCCTTTCCCCGGGAGGCCGGAAGCGCCGACGTGGTGGAAGAGGAGGCCAATGAGGGGGAGCGTTTGTAGGGCGGCCCCAAGAGCGCGGGGGGTTGTGCTCGCCGCACGGGCCGCCTGCTCGGCGGGAGCACCGCTTTCTTTGCAAAGAAAGCGGTGGGAAAGAAAGCGCAGAAGGGGCGCTGCCCCCTCTGCACTCCCCCCAATGCGCAACCGGGCTAAATGTCTGCTGCGGTGGAATTGCGCCAGTCTGGTGCCATTTGAAATGAGCTTTCCGCCTATGAGGAAAGCGTTGTACTGCCATGCAAGACAGGTAACGGAAAAGACTATAAGTCACCTCCAAAAAATGGGGCGGCCCGTCCGGCGAGGACATTTCTATAAAATTTGTATTCTGGTACACAGCCTGTGGAGCAGCGTGTCGCTGTGGCTGACCACAAGCAGCCCCAGATTCCGCCTTTGAGCCTCCTCCAACAAAAAGTCCCAGATTTGCGCTTGCGTGACAAGGTCCAACATAGCGGTGCTCTCATCGCACAGGAGAAAGCGGGTGGCGGGACCCAGAGCACGGGCGATGCAGAAGCGCTGAAGCTCCCCGCCGGAGAGCTCCGAGGGATAGCGCCTCTTCCACTCCGGCTGGATATAGAGCCGCTCCAGTATCCGCTCCTCCACCGGCCCGCCCTCCTCCAGGGTGCGGCCCAAAGGGAGCAGAGGGTCCACCGCCAGCTCGGGATTCTGCCACAGGAGCTGCACCGGGCTGGGGCGGCCCCGCTGATGAGTGAGGGGCGCACCATCCAGTAATACCTGCCCACCGGTGGGCCGCTCGTACCCCGCCAGCAGGCGGCACAGAGTACTCTTCCCCCGGCCACTGGGCCCGGACAGCCCCAACCGCTCCCCCTCCTCCAGGGTGAGGTTCACCCCCTGGAGAACCAGCTCTTTAGATCGGCAGCGATACGCAAAGGTGAGGTTTTTCCCCTCCAGGCTCATAGTCCCTCTCCCCCTTCCCAGCCATAACAGCGCACCCTTCCGGCGGCCATCTCCCGCCAAGGCGGCAGCGCCCCCGTCTGGCAGATGGGGCGGCAGTAGGGGCAGCGGGGCGCAAAGGGACAACCGGGGAGAACCTCTCCCGGCCCCGGCTGGGTGCCGGGGAGCGGGGTAAAGCCATTCTGGGGCAGGGCGTTCCACAGGGCCCGGGTATAGGGGTGGGCCCCATCTCCGGCGGCGAGGGCCTCCACAGCGCTCTCCTCTATGGTCGTACCGGCGTAAAACACCCACACCCGGTGCCCCACCGTCAGCGCCAGCTCCAAATCGTGCGTGATGAAGAGTACCCCCGCGCCCCCCTCTGCCAGCTCCCGGAAATGGTTCAGAATGCGCCGGGCGGCGGCGGCATCCAGACCGGGGGTGGGCTCGTCGGCCACCACCAGACGGGGGTGCTCCTGCACCGCACAGGCCAGCAGCACCCGTCGGGCCATCCCCCCAGAGAGCTCAAAGGGGTAGAGGTCCTCTGTCTCCCGCCCCAGGCCGTACCGCTCCAGGGCGGCGGCGGATTGGGCGCGGGCAGCCGGTGAGCGGTCCCCGCGCCGAATCTGAGGGCCCACTTTCATCAGCGGGTCCAGCCAGGAGACTCCCTGGGGCACTAGCACAAGCTCCCGGCCCCGGAGGGCCTGCGCACGCGCCGGGGTGAGGAGCTCCCCCTCATAGCGAATCGTCCCCTCCTGCGCCGCGTTGTAGGGCAGAAGGCCCAGTATCCTGTGGGCCAGGAGGCTCTTGCCCGAGCCACTGGCCCCCACCACTGCCGCCACCTCTCCGGCGTGTACGGTGAGGCTCAAATCCCGGATGGCAGTCACCTGCCGCCGCCGGGTTCCCCGCTCATACTGGGTAAAGGAGAGGCTCAGATGCTCCACCTCCAAGATTGCTTCCATACCATTCCTCCTATTCGTGGACGCTGGCCGGGTCCAGCAGGCGGCGCAGCCGCTCCCCCATCTGGGCAAACAGGACCACCACCCCCACCAGCGCCAAGCCGGGGAACAGGGCCAGCCACCACCGCCCGGTGGTGAGGTAGCCCATACTCTCCGACAAAATCACCCCAATGGCGGGCTGCTCCGCGGACAATCCAAAGCCCAGAAAGGTGATGGACGCCTCATGGAGGATGGCGTGGGGAAACTGGAGCACCAGGGCGGTGAGAAACTGGGGCAGCAGGTGGGGCAGAACGTGAAGCCGCACCATGCGCAGCCGGGAGACTCCCAGATGTTCCGCCACACGGAAATAGGGGGCCTGCCGCAGCTGGAGCACCTCCCCCCGCAGCAGGCGGGCCAGAGAGGGCCAGTGGCTCAGGGACACCGCCGCCACCACCCCCACAAAGCCCTTCCCAAAGGCCAGGGAGAGGAGCATCATGAGCAGAATATGGGGAATCCCCAGCACCAAATCCATACACCAGGAAAGGGTGCTGTCCACCCACCCGCCCACACTGGCGGCGGCCACCCCCAGTATCAGAGCCAGACCGGCGCTCACCCCGGCGGTGAGCAGCCCGATGCGGATGCTCAGCGACAGCCCCGCCAGCGTACGGGCGAACATATCCCGCCCCATCCAGTCAGTGCCGAAGAGAAGCGGGAGGCCGGGGGGCAGATTTTTCCGGGCAAAATCAGTAACCATGGCTCTGTCATACAGCATCGCCCCAGCGATGCCGATACCCAGCAGCACCGCCGCCGTCAGAAGGAGCAGATACCAGGTGGAGCGCCGGACATTTCCTCTCATGACCGCGCCGCCCCCCTTCGGATGCGGGGGTCCACCACGCCATACAGAAGGTCGGCGGCCAGATTCCCCCCGAAGACCAGCGCGGCGCTGAGGACGGTGATGCCCAGCAGAAGGGGCAGATCGCTCCCCACACCGGCGTTCACCGCCGCCTGACCGAGCCCCGGGTAGGAAAAGACCTGTTCCACCAGCACTGAGCCCCCCAAAATCTCCCCGATGGAGGCAAACTGGAGGGTGAGGGCGGGCAGAGCAATGTTGCGCAGGCCGTGGCGCAGCAGGATGGGGAAAAACCGCTCTCCCCTGGCCCGGGCAAAGAGGATGTAGTCCTGCTCCAGAACCTCCAGGAGCTTGGCGCGGGTGTGCAGGGCGATAGAGGACACCCCGGTGATACTCAGGGTGAGGGCGGGGAGCACCGCGTGGCGCAGTCGATCCAGCCAGCTCACCCCCTCCGCCGCCACCCCAATGGGCACCGAAAGGCCAATGGGCAGCCACCCCAGCCACACCGCAAAGACCATCAGCAGCAGAATGGCCAGCCAGAAGGCGGGGGTGCTGGAGAGCAGGAGGCACCATCCCCGGATAAGCCGGTCCGGCAGACGTCCCCGAAAGGCCCCGGCCACACACCCCAGAAGTACGCCCAGCGCCCCGGAGCACAGCCAGGCAAAGACCATCAGCCCCAGAGAGGCCAAGAGACGCTGTCCGATGACCGCCGTCACCGGCTGCCGGTAGAGCAGCGAGGTCCCCCAGTCCCCCCGGAGCACCCCGCCCAGCCAGTGGAGGTAGCGCTCCATGGGCGGGGTGTTGACTCCCCAGTAGTCCTCCAGCTGGGCAATCTGCGCCTGGCTCATGGTCCCCAGTGCCGCCTGTCCCACATTGGTCCGCAGCGGGTCCAGCGGGGAGGCCGACAACAGCAGAAAGGCCGCCAAACTCACCCCCAGGAGCAGGAGGGCCATGCGGAGCAGTTTTTTACCGGCAAACGCCAGGCGGTGTTTCATCGAATCCCTTCTTTCCGTTGCAACGCGAGTTTCAGAGCTGGGCGGAGCAAAAGTCAAGCTCAATCTTGATACAAAGGCCGCGATACTCCACCCAAAAATGGGGCGGCCCCATAAAAAGGCCGCCCTTTTGGAGGGGAGTGGAGAGGGGAACGAGAAGTTCCCCTCTCCGCCTTTTCTTTCCCCGGTTTCTTTTCTGCGAAAAGAAATCGGGCGCTGTCCGCGCAGGAC
>DXDX01000064.1 GCA_019115265.1 Candidatus Flavonifractor merdigallinarum
GCCACAGCCGAAAGGTCAGTCCACCGCCAAGGGTGCGTGAGACAAAAAGAAGTCCCCGGCAGATACTGCTGAAGCAATATCTGCCGGGGTTTCAGACACCTGCAAAGTTACCCCTGTCAGGGGACACCCACGGGCGACCGTTTTTTTGCTTTTGGAGAAGGGCTCTTAGATCACAAACTGAAACGCAACCCCTGTGGCAGTATTCCACACAGAGCACTTACCGCCATGCAGGTCAATAATGCTTTTGGCAATGGCCAGTCCAAGCCCAGTTCCCCCGCCGGAACGGGATTCATCCGCCCGGTAGAAAGTATCCCAAACTTGACGCAGCGCCTCTTCCGACAGGGGCGGGCTCTCATTCTCTATGGTAAAAGTCGTTTTTCCGTACCGATTCTGTACCGTGACGGCCACATACCCGCCAACCGGCGTGTACTTGATGGCATTGGTGGCAAAGTTTTCGATGACCTGGGCGATGCGGTTCTCATCCGCGGTGATGGTGAAATCCTCCGGGAAGGAAAACGAGAGGTGGAGCTGTTTGGCCTGTGCCGTCCGCTCCAGCTTGTCAAAAATGGCTTTGGTCAGCGCGAGGATGGAAAAATCATCCCGGGACAGCTTCACCTTTCCCGCCTCCAGGCGGGAGAGATCCAAGAGTTCCAGCACCATACTGTCGGTGCGCTCCACTTCGGAGAGGATGACATCCATGTATTTCTCCCGCTTGTCCTCCGCCACATGCTCTTTCAGCCCCTCCGCGTAGCTGTGGATGACGGCCAGCGGGGTTTTCAGCTCATGGGCCAGATTGGAGGTCATCTGCCGCCGGTTCTCCTCCGCCTGTTTGGCATACTCCAGCGCGGTATTCAGACGGGTGATCTCATTTTTCTGCATCCGGATGGTGTCGCAGTGTTGGAGAAAGCCCTCCTGCAAAACCTGGCCCTCCCGCCACGCCTGGGACATATCCCACCGCCAGCCGTTCGCTCCTATATTATTGGTCATGGCCGTGCTGATTTGCTGGAGCGGGTCCGTCAGCCTGCGTTTGATGGAAGCGCGCACCAGCAGGACAAACAGAGCGGACAGCAGGAAGGTGACCACATACACATCCCGCAGTTCCCCAAAGGCTGTGCGCCACGGGGAGCAGTACACCGCGCTGACCACATAGAAATGCACCTGGGGCGCCTCGTCCTCATAGCCCTCCTGGCGGGTAAAGTAGGGCGTATAATAGGTCTCACCGTCTAGGCTGAAACAGTAGTTGACACTGGGGATCAACAAATTCAGCCCCTCATAGCGGGCCAGGCTTTTCTGTCCGGCGGCAAGCTCCGGCCCCAGTTCCCCAACTAGGGCACTCAGGTCGGCGTAGGAGTTCCCATGGTACGAAAAGGAAGGGGATGGTGGAAAATAGCAGACATCAAACCAGTCGGAATAAAAGGTGACTATCTCTTCCTCGGCTGGAACTACATCCGGGTTTTCATACAGGGTGGTCCACGCAAGGCCGTAGTCCTCCACCACCCCAGGAACGGTATAGGTCCCGCTGCCTTTGGAGAATAAGGCATCCTGAAATTCATCCCAGTCAATGGATTCGATGGCCTTGGGGGTAAATTCCACACCGTCAAAGCAGCCGGTAAACCGCAGAGCCTGGGCGTCAAAGGTCAAATTGCTATCCTGGATCATTTCCCGCCCGGCTTCCGTTAGCTTTTCCCGGTCAAACCGCGCACGCGCGCTATTCCCCGAGCGCTCCTCGCGGTTGGCCCACTGTTCTTCGGTCAAATACTCAAAGTAAAAGAAGTCCTCCCAGCCGCACACCAGAAGATTTCCCTCCCCATCGTAGACCGCGGCTGTGGAATAGACCTTGTCGCGGTCTAACCGTTCGAGAAAACCGCCGTCCCCCTCCGCCGATGTGCAGTTCAACAAGAGGAAAGAATCCGCCCGATTGCCGGTGTCCGCCGCCTCCCACATCCGGTTACGGTCATAATTGGCGTATTCGAGGTCAAATCCCTTGCCCAGCCAGTGGGCAAAGCTGCGGTTGGCGAGGGTAGACGCAAAGTCCCCGTAGTTGGCCAGATACCGCTCGGCGGCATACTCCGCGGCCACCGATGTCACACAGTACATGGCAATCCCCCAGGTTCCCAACACCGCCAACGTCAAAAGAAGGGTGATGGCGGTCAGAGAGGAGAGCTTCCATTTCATCCGCTTCATCGTCACCCCTCCAGCCGGTAGCCCGCCTTAATGACCGTCTTGATACAGGAGGCGTGCTCCCCCAGCTTTTCCCGCAGCCGCTTGATGTGGGTGTCCACCGCCCGGCTCTCCCCCTCGTAGTCATAGCCCCAGCACTTGATGAGCAGCTGCTCCCGGCTCAAGACCAGATTCTTGTTCTGCATCAGGCAGCGCAGGAGGGCATACTCCTTGGGAGTCAGGAGAATTTCCCGTTTCCCGATAAAAACCTTTCTTCTGGCCTGATCCAGGGTAATTCCCCCCGCCTCCATCCGGTCGCCGGTGAGGACATTGCGCTGATTTCGCTTGATGAGCGCCAAGAGTTTGGCATAGAGCACGGACAGGCTGAAGGGCTTTGTCACATAGTCGTCCGCCCCCAGCTCATAGCCCAGGAGCTTATCCTCTTCATCGGACAGCGCGGTGAGAAACACAATGGGGACATCATTGCTCTTGCGCACCGCCCGGCACACCGAGAGCCCGTCCAGCCTCGGCATCATAATATCCAGCAGCACCGCGTCAAATTCCTGTTCCTCCAGCAGCGCCAGCGCCTGTATGCCGTCGCCGGCCTCCACAGGGAGTTCCCCCTTGCTCTTGAAGTAGTCGCACAGCACCTCACGGAGCTTCTCCTCATCTTCCACAATGAAAATCTTATATGGCATTTCTCTCCCCCCTCCTTTCCCCTATATCATACCGGCTCCATTTGTACTCTCTGTGTCAAAGGTCCCGTTGCTCGAAATCGTCTATTTTTGTCCCCTTCGGACAGGCGGAGTGGGCGCACAGCCGGACAAACTCCTGCATCTCCCGCGTGGCCCACTTCTCCTTATGGCAGAAGATCTGGCCGTACATGGTGGTGTGGAGCCCCTCCACCTCCACCACCGACAGAGTTCCCTGGCGCACCTTCTCCTCCACCAGAAACCACGGCAGATAGGAGAGCCCCTCCGTGGCCTCCAGCACCTGGAGGAGAAAGGAGGCATAGCTGCTCTCCAGAGCAGGGGTGACCGACCGGCCGAGGGCCGCCAGCCGCCGGTCCAGCAGACGGCGATAGTTGGCATCCCGCTCGGTGAGGTAAAAAGGCCGGTCCAGCAGCTCCTCCAGGCGGTGGGGACCGGGGCCCAGAGTCTGCCCCAACTGGGCCGAAGCCACCATGACAATCTCCTCCTGTTCCTCCAGGAGCTTATTCCAGCTGTTGTTGTAGAGCGGCTCATCCAGCACATAGATCAAATCCACCTCGCCGCGCTCCATCTTGGTGATGAGCTCTTCTGGAATGCCGGTGGTAATCTGGATGCTCACTCTGGGATGGCAGGTGCGGAATTTGCGCATCACCTCAGGCAGACGCGCCACGCACAGGGACTCCAGTGTGCCGATGTGGAGGTGGCCGGTCAGCGTCTCATCCCCGCCAACCAACGCCAGGGTCGCCCGGTTGACCTCCTGGAGAATGGCATAGGAGCTGTCCAGAAACTGCTGGCCATGGCTGGTCAGGACAACCCGCTTATACATGCGGTCAAAGAGGCGCACGCCCAGCTCCTGCTCCAGAAGCCGGATTTGTACCGTGACTGCCGACTGGGAGTAGCCCAGACTGGCTGCCGCCTTGGAAAAGCTTTGAAATTGCGCCACACGAATAAAGGTGGCCAGCTGCCGAAGCTCCACACAAAACCCCTCCCATTTACTATGAAATTTTTTCATGAAAATGATAAAATCAGTTTATTTGATTAAACTGTACTCCTATGTTAGACTAGCCATACAGCAAAGTCAACCAAAAATCATGAGAGCAGAGAAAGATGATTGGAGGAATTACACATGACAAAAAAGAAATTGAAAATTGGCCTGGAGCTCACCCCGGGAGA
>DXDX01000065.1 GCA_019115265.1 Candidatus Flavonifractor merdigallinarum
GGAGCGTTATCAAATCGTTATCAAAAGAGAGGCGCAAAACCGTCTATCCGTTGTGCCGCAACGGGTTCAAAGTTTCAAAAACTCATTCCCACTCAATCGTTCCGGTTGACTTGGGGGTCAGATCATAGAGCACTCGGTTGACACCCTTGACCTCGCTGGTAATCCGGTAGGTAATTTTCTGGAGCACCAGGAAGGGGACATCCTCTACGGTGGCGGTCATAGCGTCCACCGTATTCACCGCTCGCAGGATCACCGGCCAGTCAAAGGTCCGGGTATTATTCTGCACACCCACCGACTTAAAATCGAGAATCACGGTAAAATACTGCCATACCTTTCCCTCCAGGCCGGCGATGCGGAACTCCTCCCGCAAAATCGCATCGGATTCCCGCACCGCCTCCAGCCGGTCCCGGGTGATGGCCCCCAGACAGCGCACACCCAAGCCAGGGCCGGGGAACGGCTAACGGTAGACCATGCTGTCCGGAAGACCCAGCGCCGCGCCGCAGGCCCGCACCTCGTCCTTAAAGAGCATTTTCAACGGCTCCACCAGCTGGAAGTTCAAATCCTCCGGCAGACCGCCCACATTGTGATGGCTTTTCACCGCCTTCAGCGTCTTGGTTCTGCTCTCAATAATATCTGGATAGATCGTCCCCTGGGCCAGAAAGTCAATCCCATCCAGCTTGCGGGCCTCCTCCTCAAAGACGCGGATAAACTCCTCTCCAATGATCTTACGCTTGCGCTCCGGCTCTGCCACACCGGCCAGCTTATCCAAAAAGCGGTCCACCGCGTCCACATAGACCAAATTGGCGTCCATCTGGTTGCGGAATACCTCCACTACCTGCTCCGGCTCCCCCTTGCGCAGCAGTCCATGGTTCACATGGACACAGGTGAGCTGCTTGCCAATGGCCTTGATGAGCAGGGCCGCCACCACGGAGGAGTCCACACCGCCGCTGAGGGCCAGAAGCACCTTTTTGTCCCCCACCTGACGCCGGATCCGTTCCACCTGGTCGGCAATGAAATGTTCCATGTTCCAGTTGGCCTGAGCTCCGCACAGGCCAAAGATAAAGTTGGACAGGGTCTGTTTGCGGACCTCCGGGTCCTCCGGCCAGGGCTTGTCCCCCTTATGATCGGCCAGCAGCACCGGAACCGGCGCGTTGTAAATCTCTTTGGCCACATCAATCTCCACGCCATCCACCACTCGGTTGGGTCCGCCGTTGAGAATAATGCCCTTCACATTGGGCAGGGCGGCCAATTCCTGAGCGGTAATATCATGGGGATGAATCTCACTGTATACGCCCAAAGCGCGAATCTCCCGGGCTAATCTGGGGTTTTCTTCACTGCCGAGATCCAAGATCAGAATCATGTCCTGCTTCAAGTCGGTTACCTCCCTTATTGTCGAACCAATTGATGGGCATTCAGATGGCCTCGAACTGCCTTTATCATAGAAGATCTTGATGTAATTTACAAGTTCTTCTTTCTCTTTTTTCTCATCCCTTGACGATCCGTACCGCACACGTTATAATGTCCATTTGCTGGTCTGCGGCATGGGCGGACAGAAATCCGGTATCTTTTCGCTTGAATGGGGAATTCCGGTTGGTGCGGATAGCTGTAACAGACCGGTCTTTTTTCTGTTTGACAGCATGTCCCTGCTCCTTATTCAAGAGAAACTTCCCATCTTTCTCCAGATTTTAAATCTTTCGCCGATGCATCCGCAGATGTTTTCACGGAGTATTCCCATATTTTCTACACCCAAAAAGCGTTGACTTTATGGGTAAAATAAACTATCCTAACACATATATGGGGATATTCCCGTATCTCACCCAAGGAGGACAATTGTATGGTTACCATTCAAGGTAAGGGTGTATCAACAGGCGTAGCCATTGGACCCCTCTACTTCTACCGCCGGTCCAGCGGCGCCATCCGCCGCTACACGGTGCCGGACGCACAGGCGGAGTGGCAGCGCTTCCAGAGCGCCCAGGCCCGCGCCATTGAGCAGCTGGGCGAGCTGGCGGAAAAGGCCCGGGAGGAGGCCGGCGATGACGCCGCCCTGCTCTTTGAGACCCACCAGATGATGGCGGAGGACCCGGACTATGAGGAGAGCATCGGAGACCTCATCAAAGAGCAGTCCCTCAACGCTGAGGCCGCTGTGACGGATACCGCCGCCCAGTTTGCCGAGATGTTCGCCTCCATGGAGGACGAGTATATGCAGGCCCGTGCCGCCGATGTGAAGGATGTCTCCCGGCGCATCCTGGGCATTTTGCAGGGCGCCGAGGAGGGCGACATCAACAGCCCCGTCCCCGTCATTCTGGCGGCGGACGACCTGGCCCCCAGCGAGACCGTCCAGCTGGACAAGAGCAAGATTCTGGGCTTTATCACCTCCGGCGGCTCTTCCTCCAGCCACACCGCCATTCTGGCCCGCACCATGGGCATCCCCGCCATCATCGGCGTGGCGGACGCCCTCAAGCCGGAGATGGAGGGCCGTGAGATCATCCTGGACGGCGGCACCGGCCAGGCCGTGGTGGAAGCCGACCCCCTCATCCGGGAGACCATGCTGAAAAAGCGGGAGGAGCAGCTGGAGCTCAAGCGTCTGCTGGAGACCCTCAAGGGACAGGAGAATATCACCCTGGACGGCCAGAAGGTGAAGGTGTACTGCAACATCGGCACGCCCCAGGACGTGCCGGCGGTGAAGAACAACGACGGCGGCGGCATCGGCCTGTTCCGCAGCGAGTTCCTCTATCTCCAGTGTGACGACTATCCCGACGAGGAGATGCAGTTCCAGGCCTACCGGGAAGTGCTCTCCGCCATGGAGGGGAAAATGGTCATCATCCGCACCTTGGACATTGGCGCGGACAAGCAGATTGGCTATTTCAATCTGGAGAAGGAAGAGAACCCCGCTATGGGCATGCGGGCTCTGCGTATCTGCCTGACCCGTCCTGAGATTTTCCGCACCCAGCTGCGGGCCCTCTACCGCGCCAGCGCCTACGGCAAGCTGGGCATCATGTTCCCCATGGTCACCAGCCTGTGGGAGGTCCAGGAGTGCAAGCGGGCCTGTCAGGCCGTGGCCCAGGAGCTGAAGGACGAGGGCATTCCCTACGATGAGACCGGCATCCAGATCGGCATCATGGTGGAGACCCCCGCCGCGGTCACCATGAGCGACCAGCTGGCCCGGGCGGTGGACTTCTTCAGCATCGGCACCAATGACCTCACCCAGTACACCCTGGCCTGTGACCGCCAGTCCAGCATTCTGGGCAAGTTCTTCGACCCCCATCACCCCGCGATACTGCGGGCCATCAAGACGGTGGTGGACAACGCCCACCGCTATGGCAAGTGGGTGGGCATCTGCGGCGAGCTGGCCGCCGATCTGGAGCTCACGGAGACCTTCCTGGCCATTGGCGTGGACGAGCTGAGCGTCAGCCCCAGCGCGGTGCTCCCCCTGCGCAACGCCATCCGCAAGACCGATGTGGGCAAGATCCGCAAGTCGGTGATGGCGGACCTGCTCTTCCCCTAATCCCCCATTCAAAACCGGAAGGGACACAGCAGACGCTGTGTCCCTTCCCAATTCCTCTCTTTTCCGCAGAACATAAAAAAACGGACACGAAAAATCGTGTCCGTTTTTGCTGGCAGCGGGTGAAGGATTCGAACCCTCACATACAGAGTCAGAGTCTGCTGTGCTACCCTTACACAAACCCGCTATCGCTTTGCTCTCGCCGAGCGCAGGATTTATTATAACAGAAAGCGCGGGAATGTCAAGTAAAATTTCAAATTATTTTGGAAAAATTTTTAGGGCGCCCGCTGGGGGCAAAAACAGACCGGCAGGCGGTCCCAAACGGGGCCGTCTGCCGGCTGGGCCTTAGTATTTGCTGTTGGCGTCGCTTTTGTTCTGGGCCCCGTTGTGCTTGCAGTTCTGAGCGCCGCTGTCCTGCTTCTGGTCCTGAGCGGCGGGGTTCTTGGCCTTGTTGGTCTTGCGGAGATCATGGCTGTTGCTCTGCATGGATCTCACCTCACTTTCCACGCCCATAGTCTGTCCAGGTCTGTCCCACTTCATACCATCTCCGAAAAATAATGATACAAACTATCTGGAAAATATGTTATAATAGGGAGCGGAACCAAGGGCCCCATTCCGGCTCCCTGCTGAGCCGGTCCGTACGCAGCCAGGGAGGTTACGCACCCATGAGATGTCCATACTGTGCCAATCCAGAGAGTAAAGTTGTGGATTCCCGCCCCTCCGATGAGGGTACCAGCATCCGCCGCCGCCGGGAGTGTCTGGTGTGTCACAGACGTTTTACCACCTATGAGACCATGGAGAGCATCCCCTTGGTCGTCATCAAGCGGGATGGAAGCCGTCAGGCCTTTGACAAGGGTAAGGTGCTGGGCGGTATGCTCCGGGCCTGCGAAAAGCGCCCGGTGGCCTTTGACGCCCTGGAGCGCATTGCCGATGAGATTGAGCAGACCCTCCAGAACGAGATGACCCGTGAAATCACCACCACACAGATTGGTGAGATGGTCATGGAACGTCTGCGCAATGTGGACGAAGTGGCCTATATCCGTTTTGTCTCCGTGTACCGTCAATTCAAAGACATCAGCACTTTTATGGAAGAGCTGCGCAAACTGTTGAAGGAGAAGTAACGCCCCTCTCTCATGCCGCGGCAGGGCCCGAGTGAAGTCTCTTCACTTTGGGTCCCTTTTCTGTTGTTGTACCCAAATCGAAAGAGGCTGGAAATCCATCCGGGATTTCCAGCCTCTTTTGCTCTTGTGCGGGCTTATTTTCCCAGCAGCCCCAGACGCTCCAGAATCAGGGCGGCCTGCTCCCGGGTCAGGGGGGCCTGGGGGCTCTTGCCGTCCAGAATGCCGCTGTCAGCGGCCTTTTTCCAGGCCGCGGCAGCCCAGCTGCTGGCCTGCCGCACCGCATCGGCGGCCTCACGGCTGGCCTGGGCGGCGGCAAACATGGTGTTAAACTGTTCCTGCGTCATCTCGTCGTCTCCTTCCAGGCGCGCTTTCACATCGGCGCGCAGGGTATCCATACTCTTTCCATGGCGGAAGAACCAGTGGGACACGTCGGCGTGGTTGCTGGCGATGCCCAGACGGTGCCCCTCGCTGTGGTCGATGATATCGCGCATGGGGTCCAGATGATATTTCTGGCAGAGCATAGCACACAGATCCACCGCGTTGCGGTACACCGCGGCAAAATAGGGCGCGTTTTTCTTCGCGTCATAGCCAATCATGGTGCCGCCCTGGTAGGTGTGCCCGGCCGGCTCCAGAATCTCAAAGGAGATATGGGTGTTGTTGGCGGACACCTTGCCCGCCGCCGGTTTTCCGGCGTGCCACCCCCGCCAGTTCCAGGGGAGCGTCTCCGTCACCCCGTCGGCGTGGACAAAAGCGTGGGCGCAGGCCTCCACCCCCGGCTGGTCCCAGGCGCGGATCATCACATCCACATTGGGCTGGGCCACGCCGGTGGAGTGGACCATAATGCCCTTAGGCACAATGGTCTGCCCGGCCTTATAGCAGTCGTTGCGGGTCAGAATGTGTTCGGTGATTTCCATTGGACTTCCCTCCCGAGACCATCCTATGCGCCCCGCTCCCATTTGGTGCGGACAGGCAAGACGGCCTCAGGTGACGCATATAGTATCGGGAACAGGAGGGCGAAGCATGGGAAAGCGGAAACGGGACATCCTGGAGCAGACGGCGGAGACCTTTGATCTGCCCGGGGATCTGGTGGCGGGTCTGCCCCGGGTGGAGCTGGTGGGCGACCGGGAGGTGCGCATGTCCCACCACCGGGGCATTTTGGCCTACGGCAGTGAGTCCATCCACATCTCAGGGGGAAAACTGGTTGTCAAAGTGCGGGGCGAGGGGCTGGAGCTGCGCTCCATGAACGCCGACGAGCTGCTCATCACCGGGCAGATCAAGGCGCTGGAACTGGAATGAAAAAGGGGGGCAGGCCATGCGGCGGGCGGTGAATTTTCTGCGGGGCAGTGTGGAGGTGGAGGCCTCCGGCCCCTTTCCGGAGCGCTTTCTCAACCTCTGCGCCCAGCGGGGGGTGGTATTCTGGGGCGTCACCTGGATGGACAGCGGCGCGGTGCGCATTCAGGTCCCCCGCAGCGCCCGGCGCAGCCTGGACGCGCTGGCCCAGCGGGCGGGCTGTACCCTCACTGAGGTGGAGCGCTCCGGCATCCCCGCCTTTCTCGCCCGCTTCCGTCGGCGGTACAGCCTGTGGGTGGGGCTGTCCCTGTCGGTGCTGGCGGTGCTCTTTCTCTCCCACTTTGTGCTGGTGGTGGATGTTCAGGGGAACGATCGGGTGCCCACGGCGGAAATTCTGGCCACCCTCCGGCGTCTGGGCGTCCATCCGGGCACCTTCAGCCCCACCATTGACATTGACAATGTGGAAGAAGAGGTGCTGCTGGAGCTGGAGGATTTGAGCTGGATTGCCATTAACCGCTCCGGCGTGCGGGCGGAGGTGCTAGTGCGGGAGCGGGTGGAGCCCCCCGAGGTGGTGGACGAGGACGAGCTGGGGGATGTCATCGCCGAGCGGGACGGGGTGATCACCCGCCTGGAGGTCCTCTCCGGTGAGAGCGACTGGAAGGTGGGGGACCCGGTGGCCAAGGGAGATGTGCTCATCCGGGGGGATGTGCTGCTGGAAGGCCCTCTGTACAGTGAATCGGATGTGGGCTGGCAGCAGGTCCGGGCCCAGGGCCAGATTGAGGCCATCACCCGGCGCACCCTGGAGGCGGCCATCCCCCTGACGGCCTCTGTCAAGCAGGACACCGGCGATCCAGAGCGCCATTTATTTGTGGAGTGGATGGGGCGGCGGTTTGACCTCTTCTCCTGGGGAACGGCTCAGGGGAGCGGGCGTAAGAAGTCCGCCCAGCTGTGGAGTCCCCAGCTTCCCGACGGGCTGGCCCTGCCGGTGGTAGTGGGTGTGGAGCGCATCCAGGGGTACGAGACCGCCTCCGCGCCGGTGGATTTGGCCGCGGCGGAAAATTTGCTCCGGGAACAGCTGGAGCTCTCCCTCCGGGAACAGGTGGGAAAGGGGGAGATTACCCACACCCAATTTACCTCTGTGGTGCGGGATGGCCTCCTCACCGTCACCCTGATTGCCGACTGTGTGGAGGAGATTGGGCGTTTTGTACCCGATGGAGCGGGTGGCGCATAGAAACGCCTCTCCTGGGACACACTGGGAGCATCCCACTTCTTTGGGAGGCGAACGCCCATGAATCAAAAGCGCCTGGGCCGCCAGACGGTGGCTCTGGAGCACCCCCCCGCCCTCATCGGCTGGGCGGCGGTGGCTGGACAGAAGGAGCGGAAAGGCCCGCTGGGGCCTCTCTTCTCCTCCACCAGCGACGACGACACCTTTGGCGAGTCCAGCTGGGAAAAGGCGGAGAGCGCTATGCAGCGCCAGGCCCTCTCCGCCGCCCTGGACCGGGCGGGGCTGGCCGCTCCGGCTCTGGACTATGTGCTGGCGGGGGATTTGCTCAACCAGTGTATCAGCTCCACCTTTGCCCTGCGGGACCGGGAGGTGCCCTTTCTGGGGCTGTACGGCGCCTGCTCCACCATGGCGGAGTCCCTCTCCCTGGCCGCGCTGCTGCTGGATGGGGGCTTTGGCCGGTATGCCGCCGCCCTCACCTCCTCCCATTTCTGCTCCGCCGAGCGGCAGTACCGCACCCCGCTGGAGTACGGCGGGCAGCGCACCCCCACCGCCCAGTGGACTGCCACCGCCTCGGGGGCGGTGATTTTGGACGCGGAGGGCACCAACGGCCCCCGCGTCACCCATGTGACCACCGGCAAAATCGTGGACAAGGGCATCCGGGACCCGGCCAACATGGGGGGCGCTATGGCCCCTGATGATGTTTGATTAACACCATACCCTGAACCCCTTGATATGACTACATTACACCAAGATGCTCTTAGCCTGAAGGGAACGGGTTTTCGGAATTTCACACATAAAGCGGTCACTTCTATGCTGCTGAGACACGATCTCACACTGGCCGCTTCCGTTGACTACATTTAGCCGCCTGTATGGAATCATACCGGCGGCTAT
>DXDX01000066.1 GCA_019115265.1 Candidatus Flavonifractor merdigallinarum
CATGGTGGCCGGTATCCTCGCCGACGCCTATCAATTCAGCGACGAGGATCTCCGCCGCCGGAGATCGGAGAGCGTGCAAAATGTGAAGAAAACCAATGGCCGCGTCTCGCTGGAGCAACGGGTGCGGGGAGCCTGGGAGGAGGGAGATGAGTGGCAAGATTGATCCTGAAAAGTCCCTACCTGCAGTGCGATAGAAACCATCCTGTCAGTGGATATCTGCAGTACATTGGAACACGGGAGCGGGTGGAACTGCTCCCGGATGACCGTCCGCCAACGAGAAAGCAGGAGCAGTTGGTTAGAAAACTGACAAAAGATTTCCCGGAGGCGAAGAAGCTGGGTGAGTATTTGGACTACGAATCCAAGCCCACCAAAGCAAACGCCTCTGCATTTATCACCAGGGCGCTGGAGGAAAACTGGCCGGCGGTGCAGCAGTCAGACGACTACATGAAGTACATCGCCACCCGGCCCAGGGCGGAGCGACTGGGGGATCACGGCCTCTTTGGGGACGAGGATGGTGTGGATCTGGAGAAAGCAATGCGGGAGTTGGATCAGTACACCGGCAATGTGTGGACCCATATCCTCTCCCTAAAGCGAGAGGACGCCGCCCGTCTTGGCTACGACAATGCCAAGGCGTGGCAAAATTTGCTCCGGGCAAACCGCAATGACATCGCCGCCGCCATGAACATCCCGCCGAATCACTTCCGCTGGTATGCCGCCTACCACGACGAGGGGGACCATCCCCACGTTCACATGATGGCATGGTCAACGGTTCCGGAAGAAGCCTATCTCACAAAAGAAGGAATCCGGCAGATCAAGTCAAAGCTGATGAATCAAATTTTCCGGCAGGAGATGCTCCACACCTACGAGCAGAAATCTCAGTCGCGGGATGAGTTGGTTCGGGAAACTCGCTGGGCTATCCGAAAACTCACGCGGGAGATGGCACGAAGTATCTGCTCTCACCCTGAGATCGAGCAGAAAATGGAACAGCTGGCCGGACAGCTGGAAACGGTCAAGGGCAAGAAGTCCTACGGCTACCTCCCCAAGCCGGTGAAGAAAACCGTGGACGAGATCGTGGACAAGCTGGAGGAACTGCCAGTGGTCCGGGCGTGCTACGACCAGTGGTGCGTCCTCCAAAGTGAGGTGGACAGCTACTGCCACGACAAGCCCAGAGAGAAGAAAAAGCTGTCCCAGGAGAAGGAGTTCCGGCAGATCAAGAATGCCGTCATTCAGGAGGTGGAACGGATACGGTTGGGGGATATCACCTTCGAGGACGCTGACCTGAGCGACCATGACGAACCGAAGCAAGTGCGAGGTGAGTCCTATGATTGCTGGGAACTGCGGCAAATCATCCGGGACGATTCCCTTCCTCTGGAAGACCGGGACGGTGCAGCGGAGGAATTGGAGCGGCTGGCGGAACGAGGTGATGCCCACGCACAACTTCTGCTGGGGCAGCTCTACCGGGACGGTCCTCTGCTGATCCCAGACAGTCAAAGGGTGAAAGACTGGTTCACCCAGGCAGCAGAGCGGGGATTGCCGGAGGCCCAATACGCCCTCGGAAAACTACTTCTCTCTGACGATATGGAAGTGAGGGACCCGGACGAGGGCATCCGTTGGCTGAACCAGGCCGCGGAAAACGGGAATCACTTCGCCGCTTACCGGCTGGGCAAGGAGTATTTGACCGGCGAGACGCTGACTAAAGATACTTCCAAAGCGGCAAAATGGTTCACCCGGTTAGCAGAGGCAGGCAACCAGTATGCCCAGTATATGCTGGGCAAGCTGTACCTGACTGGTCAGGGAGTAACCCGCGACCAAGCCCAGGCGATGGTCTGGTTCAGTCGCTCCGCTGCCCAGGGAAACCAGTATGCACAATTCTTCTTGGAACACCAGAATGACCTCCGTCCGCCCTCTGTCATGCTGGCGGCCACCCGCCTGCTCTACCACATGAGCCAGATCTTTGAGGATCACTCCCTGCCCCAGTCCAGCGCCGGTCTCCATGTCGACAGCAAACTCCGGAGAAAAATTCAGAAAAAGAAAATTGCTATGGGCCACAAGCCAGACGACCACGCAGAGGAGCAGAAGCAAGGCAGAATGGTCATGGGCGGGATGTGACCACTTCAAGAATTGCGGGGCTGTAAACAACAAAAAGGCTTCGAAGCAGGAGAAGCAAGTGAGATGATAACTTTCTGATAATAATGCGTCGTGCCCCTGGCTATTTCCTGTTTCTGTGATATTGTGTGTTGCTGATAAGGAGGTGACACACATGCGAGACACACTGGAAGATCTGTACTTCGGAAACATCACCCCCAACGATCAGGTCGTCAAATCGGGGACTGCCCTGAAAAAGGCCATGGAACAGTCGGCGGAGTGCGAGGAAAAGCTCACCGCTCTGCTGGAGGACAAGGAAAAAACATTGCTGCTCCGGCTCATCAACGCAGAGAACGAGATCGGTAGCACCATGGCCCTGGAGAACTTCATCCTGGGGTTTCGCCTGGGAGTTCGCATAATCCTGGAGGCTCTGGACGAGGACGACGGCAGTCTGCTCGACCCCAATAAGGAGGAATAGACTATGGCAAAGCGCAGACCGTCCGGCGACGGCATGGTTCGGAAACGGGAAGATGGACGCTGGGAGGGCCGCATCGTGGTGGGCCACAAGAGCAACGGCGACTCCATCTTCAGGTACCTCTCCGCCGGAAGTCAGAAGGAACTGCTGGCAAAGCTCCATCGAAACATCGAAGAGTACCGGGATGTGGATCTGCGGGAGGAGAGCAAAATGCCCCTTGGCGAGTGGCTGGACCGCTGGCTGGAGGAATACGCCGCCCCCTCGGTGCGGCCCTCCACACTGGAAGGATACCGGGGATATGTCGAGCGGAATATCAAGCCCCGCCTGGGGAACAAACCGGTGGGAAAGATCACTGTCGAGGATATCCGGCAGCTGTACCGGGAACTCCAGGAGCACGGCCGCCAGGAGGAGCACCCGCAATACGGGTACAAGTTGGCCGGTTCCACTGTCCGCCGCATCCACGGCGTCCTCCACGAGGCCCTGGATGCGGCAGCACAGGAAAACCTGATCGCCAGGAACCCCACCGACGGCATCATCCTGCCAAGGAAAAAGGCCGCGCCCAAGCAGGTCCTGAACAATGCCCAGCTGGAGCGGTTCATGACAGCCATC
>DXDX01000067.1 GCA_019115265.1 Candidatus Flavonifractor merdigallinarum
GCTGGACTACGCTGAGGCCGGCGACAACATCGGCACCCTGCTGCGCGGCGTTGCCAAAACCGACATCGAGCGCGGCCAGGTTCTGTGCAAGCCCGGCTCCATTCATCCCCACACCAAGTTCACCGGCCAGGTGTACGTCCTGAGCAAGGACGAGGGCGGCCGTCACACCCCCTTCTTCAACAACTATCGTCCCCAGTTCTACTTCCGTACCACCGACGTGACCGGCGTCATCACCCTGCCCGAGGGCACCGAGATGTGCATGCCCGGCGACAACGTGGACATGAAGGTTGAGCTGATCACCCCCATCGCCATCGAGAAGGGCCTGCGCTTCGCTATCCGCGAGGGCGGCCGTACCGTTGGTTCCGGCGTGGTCATCGAGATCGAGGAGTAATTTAAGCTCTTTCAAGAGGAGCGGCCTGACGAGGTCGCTCCTCTTTTTTTGTCAATTTCCGGGCGGGTGGGGCAGCATACTTGCCCTTTGGGCGGAGATATGGTAAACTAATACGAACCATACCGAAAGGAGGCGTTTTATGTCTGCAACACCCATTCCCAGTGAAACACTGGGCCCGGTGACAGAAATCCTTGATAACGTCGCGGGAGATACCAGCGACTCCGTGACCGATGTATTGAATGAAGTGGCAAACAGCACCGGATTGAGCGAGCTGTTTCGGAATTTTACCGGCCTGACCTTGAGCCGGGTGATCTCCATCGCCATTCTGGCGGTCTGCTGTATTCTGGTGATTAAAGTCGTTCAGCGGTTTCTCAACCGTCTGTTGACGCGGGGGAAGGTGGAGAAGAGCCTCCACAGCTTTCTGCGCAACAGCGTGAATATTCTTCTCTGGTTCCTCTTTGTGCTCATTATGGCCAGCGCCATTGGAATTGACGTGACCTCTCTGGTGGCGGTGCTGAGCGTAGCCGGCCTAGCGGTGTCTCTGGCGGTCCAGGGGAGCTTGTCCAATCTGGCCGGAGGCATTCAGGTCCTCACCGCCAAGCCCTTTAAAGTGGGGGACTACATTGAGACCAACAGCGTCAGCGGTACCGTGCAGGAGATTGGCATGGCCCATACCAAACTGGTAACGGTGGACAATAAGCTCATTTACATTCCCAACAGCGAAATTTCCGGGGCCAAAATCATCAACTACAACCCGGAAGAGCGCCGGAGGGTGGACCTGGTATTCAGCGCCTCCTATGATGACGCCACGGAGAAGGTGATTTTTGCCATCCGGGAGGTCATTGACGCCCACCCCATGGCGCTGAAGGACCCGGAGCCCTTTGTCCGCCTGTCCGCATTTCAGGACAGCTGCATTGACTACACGGTGCGGGTCTGGTGCGAGACAGGAAACTACTGGACCCTCTACTATGACCTTCTGGAACAGGTGCGCGCCTCCTTTGACCGGCACGGCGTCACTATGACCTATCCCCATATGAATGTCCACATTCAATCGTAGGAGGGATCGGCTTGAATCAAAATCAAATTTTACAGAAAGGGCTGGAACAGCTCTTTCTGGCGGAGGCGCTCACCGTAGCGGTGGGGGTGGGCAGTCTCCTGCCCCTGGGTGATCTTCTGCTCAGCGGCATGAGCCTATTGAGCATTGTTGCGCTGGTGCTGATGCTGATGGGCCTCCACACGCTGCATATCCTGTCACCTCGCTACCGGTTGGCCTTCCAGCTGAGTCTGGTGGAGCTGGGTGTGGCCTTTGCGGGCGGGATTGTCACCGCCGCGCTGGGCCTGTATGTCAGTGTCGCCCACATGATGACTGCGCTGACCGTCATCGCCATGGGCGCTCTGGTGCTGGAGGGGCTGGTGGTGTTTTTCAGCTGCGGTGCCACTATGGAGCTCATCCGCCCCATCGCGGAACACACCGCGGAGCAGGGGACACTGGTGCGGATGCTGGTGCCTCTGGTGCTGGCGGTGGGCCTGGTGGGGCAGGGGCTTTACCTCCTGCCGGTACCCGGCGGAATTCCCGATTTTCTTACCCTGCTGGCCAGTGTGCTTCAAATCGCGTGCAACGCGTGCTTTGTGCGCTTTCTCTACCAGTGCCGGAAGGTGGTGGCTCCGGCCGCCCATTGAGACAAAAATAGGGGAGCGGCGCGCCCTGCGGCGTGCCGCTCCCTCTTATGGCATGGCAAGACCGTGGAGGAACCCCTCCAAATCGGTACACAGAATATCGCCCCCCACCACGGTATTCCGGTAGAGGAGCAGGTTGGCCTGAATGTGCTCCTCGCCGGTGGGGTAGTTGAGCACCGTGTAGGTGTAGCGCTTGACCCGCTTTCCGGCGTACTGCTCCAAGTCGAAACCCTGTCCGGCCTGGAGATCCAGATAGGATTGGTAGGTCTCATCCGCCTCCTCCGGCAGGATGAGCTCCTCCACCGCCACCGGGTCCGGGGAGACCTCCCAGCCGTAGGAGGCCAGATAGGCCACCCGGTCCTGGTTGGTGCGGATGTTTTTGGGGCTGACAGCGGCGGAGGCGGCCACACCGCGCCCGCCCAGCGCACTGGCGGCGGTGAACACCGCGCCGCACAGCAGGGCGGCTGCGGCCACACCGGCCGCAATCCGGCCCCGGGTGAGGCGGGCCGTGAAAATGAACACAGCGCAACGCTCCTTTCTGTTCCTGGGTATGACATCTTATGCGCCGGTGGAGAGGAGTATGCGAAAAGGAGAGAAGAGGACATGGAGCGACTGGATAAGATTCTGGCCGGCACGGGGCGCTGGTCCCGGCGGGAGGTGCGGGAGCTGGTGAAGGCGGGGCGCGTGACGGTCAACGGCATTACCGCCCGCAGCGCGGAGGAGAAATATGACCGGGAAGGGCTGGACCTGCGGGTGGACGGCGAGCCGGTCTCCGGGGAAAAATATGTCTACCTGATGCTCCACAAGCCCGCCGGGTATGTCTCCGCCACCGACGACCCCCGGGAGACCACCGTGCTGGAGCTGCTGCCCTCCCATCTGCGCCGGGTGGGCCTCTTTCCCGCGGGGCGGCTGGACAAGGACACCGAGGGGCTGCTTCTCCTGACCAACGATGGGCCGCTGGCCCACGCGCTGCTCTCCCCCCGGCGGCATGTGGACAAGACGTACTTTGTCCGAGTGGATGGGGCGCTGGATTGCTCGGACGAGGAGGCGTTCGCCGCCGGGATGACCCTGGGGGACGGCTTGGTGTGCCTCCCGGCTGGACTGGAGCGCCTCGAAGCGCCCAATGAGGCGCTGGTGACCCTCCGGGAGGGGAAGTACCACCAGATTAAGCGGATGCTGGCCGCCCGGGGCAAGCCGGTGGTCTATCTCAAGCGCCTCACCATGGGGCCTCTGAAGCTGGATGAAAGTCTGGCGGCGGGGGAGTGGAGGCCCCTCACTGCGGCGGAACAGGGGGCGCTCAAGGCCCTGGAGGGAAAATAGACCGGCGATTTCGGCATTTTCAACAAAAAACTTGGAAGAAGCTATTGAAAAGAGAGAAAAAAACCGCTATAATAGTGCCATACGAGTGTGAATCTACTGCGTGTGTTGCCAAATACCGGGGAAACCCAGCGCAAGTAATGAAGTTTAGGGGGGCATTCCAATATGTCTAGCAGGATTTTCCAGAGTGTCGTTCTCCAGATGAAAGACAGCACAGACCGACCGATTGGCGTCATTGACTCGGAGGGCACGGTGGTGGCCTGCAATGAGCTGACCTGCATTGGCGAGCGCTGGACCGGGGTAGTGGACGCGGTCAACCGGGGCGAGGGGGGCGTGGTGGCCTATGAGGGCCGCACCTTCAAATCCCTCACCGGCTGGGGCTCCCAGTTCGACTACGCCGCTTTTGTGCGGGGGGACGATGCCGAGGCCCGGCTGATCTGCTCCATGGCCGTGGTGGCGCTCAACGGCGCCAAGACCTACTATGAGGAAAAGCACGACAAGGCTACCTTTATCAAAAATATTATTTCGGACAATATCCTTCTGGGTGATATTTATGTCCGCGCCAAGGAGCTCCACTTTGTCTCCGAGCTGCCCCGGGCGGTGTTCCTCATCCGCCAGGTGGAGAGCAGCGAGGTGGCGGTCATTGACGTGGTGCAGTCCCTCTTCCCGGACAAGCAGACTGATTTTGTCCTCTCCATCAGTGAGACTGACGTGGCCCTCATCAAGCAGCTGAGCGAGGGGAGCGAGGGGAAGGACCTCTTCAAGATTGCCAAGCAGGTGGAAGAGGCGGTGACCAAGGAGCTCAATGTGAAGGTGGTCATCGGCATCGGCACCATCGTCAACCACATCCGCGATCTGGCCCGGGCCTACAAGGAGGCCCAGGTGGCCATTGATGTGGGCAAGGTGTTTGACACCGAGAAGTCCATTATCAACTATGAGAATCTGGGTATCGGACGGCTCATCTACCAGCTGCCCACCACCCTGTGTGAGATGTTCCTCCAGGAGGTCTT
>DXDX01000068.1 GCA_019115265.1 Candidatus Flavonifractor merdigallinarum
AAAGAAAAGGCGGAGAGGGGAACTTCTCGTTCCCCTCTCCACTCCCCTCCAAAAGGGCGGCCTTTTTAGGGGGCCGCCCCATTTTATGGGTGCAGACCTCTAGTCTTTGCGGTCACCTGTCTTGCATGGCAGTACAACGCTTCCCTCATAGGCGGGAAGCTTGGTTCAAATGGCAGCGGGCCTGGGAAATCCCACCGCAGCAGAACTTTAGCCGGGATGCGCATTGGGGGGAGTGCAGAGGGGGCAGCGCTCCCTCTGCGCTTTCTTTCCCACCGCTTTCTTTGCAAAGAAAGCGGTGCTCCCGCCGAGTAGGCGGCCCGTGCGGCGAGCACAAACGCTAGCTCCCCGCATTGAGGAGTCCGAATGTCTGAAAATCCGCCCGGCTGCCCCGGAATACATTCAGATCAATCCTGTCCTGATGCCCATCATAGCCCTCCATCCGCGCGGTGTGGCTGTACTGCCAGAAATCCCAGTCGTGGAGCAGGGGCGCCACCTCGGGGCTGCTGATCCACAGGGGGTAGTCCCGGTACGCCTCACAGTCCAGATAGAGCTGATAGGAGCGGTAGGTGCAGTACAAAATGGGCTTGACGCCGTAGCGCTCCTCCAGCGCCGCCAGCAGCGGGTCTAGAATGGCCCGGGTGTGCTCCGCGTCGGCGGGCTCTTCCAGATAGTCGCCGTAAAACTCCAGATCCACCACCGGGGGCAGCGCCCCCTCGGTCACTGGGACGGTGGCGATAAAATTCTCCGCCTGGGTCTCGCCGGGGCTGTCGTAGCTAAAAAAATGGTACGCGCCAGGCCGCACACCCGCCGCCTGGGCCCCCGCCCAGTTCTCGGCAAAGCGGACATCCCGCAGGCTGCTGCCCTCGGTGGCCTTGATAAAGGCGAAGTCCACCCCCTGCCGGGCCAGCACCGGCCAGTCCACCTTCCCCTGGTAGGTGGACACATCCACTCCAAAGACCTCCCACTCCTGGGGGTCCCGCTGGTCCGGGCCTAAAATCAGCCCCCGCCAGCGCAGCACCGCTATGCCCGCTGCCCCCAGCAGCACCACCAGCGTCACCGCCAGGCAGAGCCCCAGCAGCAGGCGCAGCAGCTTTCTCATACGCCATCTCCCCATTTCGCCGTGTTCCGGGGCCGGCCTGCCTCCGGTATCCTTTTATCTTACCGCCGGACCTGCCATTTGACAAGAGGAAATCTGCGGTAGCTCACACCTGCACAGCGTCTCCCCCGAACTCGTCGGCGTTGAAGAACACAAAGAACACATCCTCTTCGGTGCCATCCTCATAGATTTCCAGATAGGAGATGGAGAAGTCCTTCTCCCCCTCTGGCACCTCAAAGACCAACAGCCCGGTGCGTGTCTCATCCTCCGCCAACTCGTACTCCATAGGGAGCTGCTCCCCGGAGACTGCATCGGTGTAGTAGGTGATGGGGACATCGTAGGCATCCGGGTCATCGGAATTCCACTGGACCTGAAAATCACTGTCAAACATGGGGATGCTCTCCCAGAAGGTGTTTTGGATGGTCACCTCCGCCACCAGGAGCTGATATCCCTCCTGGATGGCCTGATACCCCTCAAATTCCCTGGTCAGATAGGCCCTGTTGACGGCAAAGTCAAAAAACGCCGTGTGCATGGTGTCTCCCAGACGGCCCTCCGCATAGCCGTCCTGGGCATAGCCCGCCTCCTGCTTCCCTCCACATCCGGCCAGCAGCGCCAGACACAGCGCCCCCGCCGCACAGCGCAGTCCCACATTCCCCATTCCCTTCTCCTCCTCTTCTCTCTGAATGGTCTGCCGTTTCATTTTACCATAGATGCCCCAGATGGAAAAGCCGCCTCCCCCTTGTTTCCGAATTGTAACTGGACAAACTTCCACTTCAATTGTAGTATATCCTTACCAACTACATTTGAAGTGGGTGATGGATATGAAACGACTGCCGGATACCGAGCTGGAGGTCCTCAAAGCCCTGTGGGACTGCGGGCCGGACACCCCCCGCGCCCAGCTGGAGGAGGCCCTCTCCCCCTTCGGCTGGGCCTCCAACACGGTAAACACCTACCTGACCCGCCTGGTGGAGAAGGGCTTTGTGGCTGCCCGGCGGGATGGCAAGCTCAACCGCTACACCCCCCTGGTGAGCCGGGAGGACTATCTGGCCTTTGACAGCCAGTCTGTGCTGTCCCGGCTCTATGGCAGCTCCCCCCGGAACTTTGTGGCGGCGCTGGCCCGGGGCGGCCTGAAGCAACAGGAGCTGGACGACCTCCAGGCCCTGCTGGATGAGCTGAATGGGGGGAAATCCTAATGGACTTCATCCTGCAATTGGTGGGGGTGAGTCTGGGGGGCGGCGGGGTGATTCTCCTGCTGCTCCTCCTCACCCGGCTCACCGGCGGGCGCTATGCCGCCCGGTGGCGGTGCTGGGCCTGGGTGCTGCTGGGGCTGCGTCTGGCCCTCCCCTGCTCCCTTCTGCCGGAGCGGACCGCCCAGACGGCCCCCATTGTCCTCTCCGCGCCGGAAAACACCGTTCTCTACCGCTCCGCTCCCACTGCCCCGGCGCAGGCCGGGCTCCAGGTGCCGGCGGTATCTGCCCCCGCGCAGGCTATCCAGACCCCAGGTACGGAGCAAGTCTCTCCGCCTCCTATCTCTGCCGCAGAGCCGGAGGAGAGGAAGCCGCCCGCGCTCTCCCTCACGCTGGGTGAGGTGCTGTTGGGTATGTGGGGTATCGGAGCCGTCGGGGTGCTGGGGTGGAATGGCGCGGCCCATCTCCGCTTTTGCCGCTATCTGCGCCGGTGGAGCTATCCCGCCGACGAGCCCCTCTTAGTCCGGGAGTTCAACTGGCTGGGGGACCGCTTAAAGCTCCTCCACCGTCCCCAGCTGCGGCTCTGCCCCGGGTTGACGGTGCCCATGCTGGCGGGTGTGGTGCGCCCCGTTCTCCTGCTGCCGGAAGCCTGTCCGCCGGGAGAGGGGCGGTGCTACTCGCTCCTCCACGAGCTGACCCACTACCGCCGGCGGGACATCTGGCTGAAAACTCTAATGGTGTGGGTGTGCGCCCTCCACTGGTTCAACCCCCTGGTATGGCTCATGGCCCGGGCGGTGGAGCGGGACACAGAACTGGCCTGTGACGAGGGCGCTCTGAAATGGCTCTCCAAAGACGAGCGGGCCGCCTATGGCCGGGCCATTTTACAGGCCGCAGCGGCCGGAAAGGAGTGCTGACATGAATCTGCCCAAAACGCCCTTCTCCACCCGTATGTCCGGCTCGGCCAAGGAGACCGAGCGGCGCATCCGGGCACTCTTTACCGCCCACCGCCGCCCCGCTCTGGCGCTGATGCTGTTGTCGGCTGGGTTGATTGGAATGTGCGGCGCGCTGGTATCCTGCCAGAGCAAGGCCCCCACGGTGGGGCTCACCATGGACACCCAGTACTATGACGCCCTGGACAACTATGTGGAGATTCCCGCCTTCACCCCCTCCAGCGGCGCCCTCTCCAGCGGAGCCCAGGCCGCCAATGAGGCACTGGCTGTTTTGAAGAGCCAGTATCAGGCCATTTTGTCCGCCCCCTATAACCAGGTAGGGGGCAACCACTGCATCCTCTACCCCACAGTTTCCGAGCGCTACGACAGTCTCGTCTTTTATCTGGACTCCAGCGGCTCTGGGAACGACGGCAGTGTGTACACCCTTACCTATGATCGGCAGACGGACCAGCTGGTGACTCTGGACGAGGCCCTGACCCTGGCCAAGACTACCGAGGCCGAGCTGTGCGGCGGAGTGGAGACCTATCTGAACTCCACCCTGGATGGGGAGTACGCCCTGTCCGCCCAGGATGCGGCGGTGGCCGGTTTTCGTCTGCGGAAGGACGGCGGGGCGGACTTCTACCTCACCTGTCTGGTAGATGACGCCGATTCGACCGTGGATCGCTTTGACGGCTGGCAGCATTTGCTGGTGTGCTCGGACGGAACCTATACCCACTACAACTGCCACGCCAGTTCCATGGACCCCAACGCCCTCCTGGTCCCGGCGGAGGAGCTGACCGCCCTGGGCGCCCCCCTCTGGTACCAGTGGGGCCCCGCCGGCGGTGAGCCGGAGGGCGGCTTCACTCTCACCCACATCCCGGAGCCGGTGGAACAGCAGGCCCAGACCTACCTCTCCGAGCAGGGTTATCAGGCCCCGCCGGACCATCTGCGGCTCTACGCCGCCTTTTCCGATTTGAGCGGTCTTTCCTGGGCTGAGGGCTGGGACGGCTATGACGCGGTGGAGACTTATCAGCTCATGTACACCGTACCGGACGGCACCGCCGCAGTCCACTTGGTCTTTCTCCGCAAGGGAGAGGACTACACCTATCTGGGGCCCCTCTCCACCGAGGCGTATTTTGTGGAGCCCACCCGCCTGGCCGCCGTGGGGCCTTACAATTGTCAGGTGCGAAATGTCCTGTTGGACGCGGAGGCCCTCACTGACCAGCCCGACACCGCCGCCATGCTGCAAGACGCCCCCATGCCCCAATCCGCCCGGATGTCCCTTCTGACCTTCTACTACGACCAGCAGGGCGCAGGCAACTGGGGTACCCCGGTCTTTTTTGCGGACACTCCGCCCCTGTCGGTATCGGACGGGGCACTGCGCATCGACAGCGCAGAGTTTGCCGGGCTCTCCTCCCTCTATGAGGCCCAAGGTGTGGTGTACACCATCCAAAAGAGCCGCTATGAAAATGGAAGCTGGACGGCTCTGGAACCCACCCAGGTAGTGCTGCAACTCCAGATGGACGAGAACTTTGGAGACGTTTTGGGAGAGGATGTCCCCTCGGAGGACACCCCCAACACCGTACTGGAACAGACTTACCACCTGGTGGACGGCGACGCGGCCCTTTGGCGTCTGGGCTATCCCATTCCCGCCGGTCTGGGGAGCGGTGGCATTTCCTGTATGGGGGACCTGCCCTATGGCCGCATTCCGGTGGAGGACCGCGCCCCCACCAGCGGCGGCCACAGCTGGTACCGGATGGAGTGGGACGGCTTTGCCGCCCTGTGCAACATGAGCGACGAAACCCTCTCCCTGGACGAAATCGACACCTACTCCATCGTAGCTCTCACCACCACACGGACTGACATGGCTACCACTCGGGGGATTGGGATTGGCTCCACCCGTTCCGAAGTACAGAGGGTCTATGGGGAACAGCTCTACAACACCCCCTACTGGAACGGCACTGGCGACAACTTCACCCCGGAGTCGAACAAGACGGACGACTGCCTCTGGTACTGCCAGCGCACCGATGGGTGGGGAGCCGCCATCCTCTTCTATTTTGAAAATGACCTGGTCCGCTGCATCACACTGCTCAACCACAACGCCTGACAAAAACGCTGGCGGCCTAGTTTCAGGCCGCCAGCGTTTTTTAGGCAAATGTTCCGTCCTCCAGCGGAATGGCCGCCTCGGCGGCCAGCAGCAACAGCCGCTGAAATTCCTTCCGCTCCGTCTCCGTCATGTTCTGCGTCATGCGCTGAAAACTGGCCTCAATCTGTTCCTTGATGAAGGGATGGATGGACCAGGCCGCCTCTGTGGGGCGGATGTCATAGGTCCGCTTGTCCCGGGCGTTGGGAGTGCGGATGAGGAATCCCCGCTCCTCCAGCTTGGTCACCGTCTTGGCGATGACACTCTTGTCCAGAGAGAGCCGCTTGGTAATCTCATCCTGGGTCAGCTCCTGAAAGTCACACACAATGAGGATGACAACCGCCTGAGCGGCGGTGAGGTCGTAGGGCGCGCAGGCGTTGTTGAGCCAGATGTGGGACTTGCGGTATAGAATGGAGATGGATTTAAAGGGGCTGTCGGTGGTGTAGGGCATATGGTGCGCCTCCTTAGCGGCAATTGCAGCCAACTTCCGCCATTTGATTCCAGACGGCGCGCTCTGTCAAGCGGCGCACAGAATTACTCGAATTCCACCGTGGCGGGGGGCTTACTGGTGATATCGTAGAGCACCCGGTTGATGCCGGGCACCTCGTTGACAATGCGCACACTGATGCGGTCCAGCAGTTCATAGGGGATGCGGGCCCAGTCGGCGGTCATAAAGTCGTCGGTAGTCACCGCCCGCAGCGCCACTGCGTAGTCGTAGGTCCGGCCATCGCCCATGACGCCCACCGAGCGCATATTGGTGAGGGCGGCAAAGAACTGGTTCATCTTCTTGTCCTCACCAGCGCGGGCGGCCTCCTCCCGGAAGATGGCGTCCGCCTCCCGCAGCAAATCCGCCTTCTCCTTGGTGATGTCCCCGATGATGCGGATGGCGAGACCGGGACCGGGGAAGGGCTGGCGCATGACCAGATACTCCGGCAGGCCCAGCTCCCGGCCCAGCTGGCGCACCTCGTCCTTGAAGAGGAGGCGCAGCGGCTCGATAATCTCCTTGAAGTCCACATAGTCGGGAAGGCCCCCCACATTGTGGTGGCTCTTGATCACAGCGGCATCTCCGGCGCCCGACTCGATGACATCGGGGTAGATGGTGCCCTGGGCCAGAAAGTCCACCGCACCGATCTTCTTGGCCTCTTCCTCAAAGACACGGATAAACTCCTCACCGATGATCTTGCGCTTGCGCTCCGGCTCGGAAACGCCGGCCAGCTTCTGGAGGAAGCGGCTCTCGGCGTTCACCCGCACAAAGTTCATCGCCCACTTGGAGAAGGCGCTTTCCACCTCGTCCCCCTCATTCTTGCGCATGAGGCCGTGGTCCACAAACACACAGGTGAGCTGCTCCCCCACCGCCTCGGCCAGCAGAGCGGCGCACACAGAGGAGTCCACCCCGCCGCTGAGGGCTAGAAGGACCTTGCCGGAGCCCACCTTCTCCCGGATGGCGGCCACGGCGGTCTTGAGGTAGTCCCCCATGGTCCAGTCGCCGGCGGCGTGGCAGACCTCATAGAGGAAGTTGCGGATCATGTCCACCCCGTGCTGGGTGTGGTTCACCTCTGGATGGAACTGTACGCCGTAAAAGCCCCGCGCCTCGTCGGCAATGGCCACATTGGGGCAGGCGGCGCTGTGGGCGGTGAGGGCAAAGCCCTCCGGCACCTTGGCCATATAGTCCCCGTGGCTCATCCAGGATACGCCCTCTTTGGGCAGGCCCTTGAAGAGCTTACAGGAGGTGTCAAAGAAGGTCTCGGTCTTGCCGTACTCCCGAGCGGTGTCGTCCTGGGCGGCGGTAACTTCTCCGCCCAAAGTCTGGGCCATCAGCTGGCATCCATAGCAGATGCCCAGCACCGGCACGCCCAGCTCAAAAATAGCGGGGTCCACATGGGGGGCCTTTTCGTCATAGACGCTGTTGGGGCCACCGGTAAAGATAAAGCCAATGGGCTCCATAGCTTTCAGCTCAGCCAGGGGGGTGGTGTAGGGTTTGACCTCACAGTACACATTGCACTCACGCACCCGCCGGGCAATGAGCTGGTTGTACTGGCCGCCAAAGTCCAGGACGATTACGGTCTGATGGGACATGAACTTGCCTTCTTTCTTGTATAATCTCAACTTAGCCCACAGGATGGGCTCTCTATTTACGATTCAGAATACCATAAACCCCGGAAAAATACAAGAGTTGCCTGTCCAGTATCCGTATTCTGACCGGTCCGGCCGGGGGATTTTGTCCTCGCCGGACGGGCGTCCTACGCGGACAGCGCCCGGTTTCTTTTCGCAGAAAAGAAACCGGTGCTCCCGCCGAGTA
>DXDX01000069.1 GCA_019115265.1 Candidatus Flavonifractor merdigallinarum
CGCTCATTTTGTCATAGACCTCCTTTATAATCCACCCGGGCGTCGATGCGCCCGCGGTGATTCCTATGGAAGCCTTCCCATACAGGTCGGAAGGTTCCAAATCCTCCCCCCGCTCGACCCACAGGACCACGGGGCAGAGGGCAGCGCACAGTTCAGTAAGGCGCCTGGTGTTGGAGCTTTCGCGGCCGCCGATGACGATCATTGCGTCGTCCCGGGCCGCCAATTCCTGGGCCTCACTTTGCCGTTTACACGTAGCATTACATATTGTATCAAAAATTTTTAAATTTGTACACTGTTTTTTTGCAATTTCTACGCACAAATTCCAAGCCGCCTGAGTGGCTGTGGTTTGTGACACCAGTGTAAGGGGGTGTGTCCGGCGTGCCGGGTCCTCCGACAGCCAGCGCTCCAGCTCCTCCCCCCCAGCCAGCACGACCGGCGCGCGGCACCAGCCGGCAATGGCCTGTACCTCTGGGTGGGTGGGGGTGCCGATGATCACGCAGGTGCGCCCCTCTTCCTCCGCCTGGGAGACAATGCGGTGGATGTGGGAGACATTGGGACAGGTGGCATCCACAATCTGCACACCCCGGGATTCCAGCGTCTCATAGACCGCCTTTCCCTCGCCGTGCGAGCGGATAATGACCGCCGCCCCCGGCGGAACGTCCTCCGGACGCTCGGCCAGACCGATTCCCAGCGCCGAGAGCCGTCGAATCTCGCTCTCGTTGTGGATAATCGGCCCCAGCATGACGCAGGGCTTCCCTGCTGCCGCGGCCTCCTCCGCCAGACGCACCGCCCGCTTTACGCCGTAGCAAAACCCGGCGGATTTGGCCAGCTCCAGCTTCATTTTGCCTGCTCCTTCAGTGCCCGGATGCGGGCCATCAAATCCTCCGTAATGGCCTCATACTCCTCCTGCGTCCCCTTTCGGGTGGATACTGTGGGGGTAAAGGCCTCGCCGATGACCACCGGGGTACGGCGGAACCACCGCTTTTTCTCCGGGATGTACACCGGCAGGATGGGGACCCCACAGCGCACCGCCAGCATGGCGGCGCCAGCCTTGGGGTGGCTCACCTCGCCCCGGCTCTCGTGGACCCGGGTTCCCTCCGGGAAGATCAGGACCTTCTCCCCTTCCCGCAGGTATTTCATCGCCTGTTTCACCGCACCGATATCACTCTTGCCACGCTCGACGCCAAAAATGCCGGCTTTCGCCAACAACCATCCGACGACAGGAATCTGCAAAAGTTCCATTTTCGCCATGGGCCGGATTTGATTTTTCAGACGGAAGGCAAACGCCAAATAGAGGGGGTCGCTGTCACTGGTGTGGTTACAGCAAATCATCAGTCCGCCCTGGGGGATATGTTCCCGGCCAATCACCCGGCCCGGATGGACCAGATTAAAGAAGGGGTAGACAATGCAGTAGAGAAAGGTATACCAGCCTCTCATGCCATCACCCCCGTTCGGACAACGGTGAGCAGCCGCTCCAGGCTCTCTTCCAGGGAACAGCCGGTGGTGTCCACCTCCACGGCCCCCTCTGCCCGGCGCAGAGGGGCGGCAGCCCGCCCGGTGTCCTTGGCGTCCCGCTCCTTCAAATCGCGGAGTACCTCCTCATAGGGCTGAGGGGTTCCCCGCTGCACCAGCTCCTCAAAGCGCCGCCGGGCCCGCTCTTCCGGGGAGGCGGTGAGGAAAATCTTTACGTCGGCGTTGGGAAGGACCACCGTCCCAATGTCCCGGCCATCCATCACCACATTGTGCTGCTGGGCCAACGAGCGCTGCATCTCCATCAGGCCGGAGCGCACCTCAGGAATGGCGGAGACTTTGGAGGAGTAATCGGAAATTTCTGGACGGCGAATGGCCTCGCTCACATCCTCTCCATCCAGATACATATGCTGTACGCCATCTCCGCCGTGGCGCAGGTCAATGGCACACCCCTGCAAAAGCGCCACCACAGCCGCCCCGTCCTGTGGGTCCACCCCATGCCGCAGGGCAGCCAGACCCAGTGTGCGGTAAATTGCCCCGGTATCCAC
Source organism: Candidatus Flavonifractor merdigallinarum (assembly GCA_019115265.1). Classification (GTDB taxonomy): domain Bacteria; phylum Bacillota; class Clostridia; order Oscillospirales; family Oscillospiraceae; genus Pseudoflavonifractor_A; species Pseudoflavonifractor_A merdigallinarum. Next base: position 2,019 of record DXDX01000069.1, read on the forward strand.
ATAAAGATACCCCAGAGCCGCGGCCACCTGCCGGGCCAGCGTGCTCTTCCCCGCACCAGCCGGCCCGTCGATGGCGATACTTTTAAAACCCATGTCCGTTTGCTCCTTCCCCGTCTTGCAGAAACTGAGCGGCTCCCGCCCCCGCAGCCCGGCCGGTGGACCAGGCAATCTGGAGGTTATAGCCGCCCGTATAGGCGTCCACATCCAGCAGCTCCCCCGCCAAGAAGAGCCCGGCGGCCTTCTTGGACGCCATGGTGTGGGGGTCTACCTCCGACACCTTTACCCCGCCGCTGGTCACAATGGCCTCGGCAATGGGCCGCGGGCCGGCGATGTCCACCCAGAAGTTTTTGAGAAGTTCCAGCAACCGGCGGCGCTCCCCCCGGGTGACAGCATTTACCGGAGTGTCCCCCACAATGCCGCTGCGCTCTATCATAACCGGAATCATCAGCCGGGGCAGCAGCCCCTCCAGTACATTGTGAAGCGCCCGGTTGGGACTCTCGCCAAAATCCCGCAGCAGCCGCTGGTCCAGCTTCTCCTCGTCCAGCGCCGGTTTTAAGTCAATGAGAATGTGGTACTTTCGTTTCTCAAACTCCCGCATATGGGCGCTGGCACTGAGAATCAGCGGCCCAGAGAGGCCAAAATGGGTGAAGAGCAGCTCCCCCTGCTCGGCATAGACCACCTTTTTCCGCTCATCCCGCACTTTGATAGCCACATTGCGCAGGGACAGCCCCTGCATGTTGGCGCAGTCCTTCCCCACCGCCTCCAGCGGCACCAGAGACGGCTTGGGAGGCAGAATGGTATGCCCCACCGAGGCGGCAAAGGCATAGCCGTCCCCAGTGGAGCCGGTACCCGGATAGGATGCGCCCCCTGTGGCCAGAATGACTGCCCCGGCGGGATAGCTCCCCCGCTCCCCTTTTACGCCGGTGACCTGTCCATCTTCATCTGTGAGGAAAGAAACCACCCGGTCCTCCTGCGAAGTCACCCCGGCCCGGCGCAGCGCCAGAAAGAGGGCGTCCACGATATCGGCGGCCTTGTCACTCTCCGGAAATACCCGGCCGCCCCGCTCGGTCTTGAGGGGGACGCCCAGTGCGCGGAAATAGGCCTTTACCTGTTCCGGCGGAAAGCGGGTCACCGAGCTCATCAGAAACTTGGGGTTGCGGGGCACATGTTCCAGCACTTGGGCGGCGGTGCAGTCGTTGGTAAGGTTGCACCGCCCCTTGCCGGTGATGTACAGCTTGCGCCCCACCTTGGGATTGCGCTCCAGAAGGCACACATCGGCGCCCAGCTCACGGGCGGTCAGCGCGGCCATCATACCGGCCGCGCCGCCGCCCACTACCACAATGTTCTTCAACTGTGCCACATTATGCCCCCGTCTCCGGCTCAGCCTGCTCATAGACCTGGTACTCCGCCCAAATCTGCTCCAGCGCGCCGAACGTCTGAGACAAATCGCTGTTCTTCCGCCGGCCAATGGCCACAATGAGGGCGTTGACCAGGCTGAGCGGGGCCACCAGAGAGTCCACAAAGGAGGCCATATCGCTCTTGGCCATCAGCGTATGGGTGGCAATCGCCGCCAGCGGGGAGGTCTCACAGTCGGTAATCGCCACCACCTGAGCGCCCCGGTCCCGGGCAAAGGCCATGGCCTTGACGGTACGTCTGGAGTAGCGGGGGAAGCTGATTCCGATGATGAGATCCTCCGGACCAATGTGGAGCATCTGCTCAAAGACCTCGCTGACGGAAGTAGTGTGCATCAGCACCACATTTTCGAAAATGAGGTTGAAGTAGAAGCCCAGAAAGCTGGCCAGGGCGGTGGCGGAGCGAACGCCCAGGATGTAAATGCGCCGGGCGGAGACAATGGCGTCCACAGCCCGCTCGAAGCTTTCCCGGTCCACCTCTTCCAATGTCATGCGGATTTTCTCCACGTCAGACTGCATGACCATGGACAGCACATCCTGGTCCCCGATGCGGTCGTTGGACACCTCAATACGCTGGATGGAGGTGAGCTTATTGCGGATCATCTCCTGAAGGGCCTTCTGCATGGCAGGGTATCCGTCATACCCCAGTTCTGCGGCAAAACGGACCACGGTAGACTCGCTCACATTCACTGTCTTGCCCAGACGGCTGGCGGTCATAAAGGCCGCTTTGTCATAGGAATCCAGGATAAAGCGGGCGATCAGCTTCTGTCCCTTGGAAAATGTGCTCATATTGCTCTGTATGGCAGCCAGGATATCTTTTGGCATCGCCGGTCCCTCCTGTCATTTGCCCAGGGAAGGGCAAAGGTTCGTCTCTATATCATAGCTTGAAGCGCCCGGAAATGCAAGAGGACTTTGCAGGATTTGCGTAATTTTACACATTGCCCAGTTGGGACAGCTCCTCCGCAGTCAAAGGCCGCCACCGTCCAGGCGGCAGATCGCCCAGATGCAGCGTCCCCTCCCGCACCCGGCGCAGACGGCGCACGGTCAGTCCGGCCAGGGCACACATCCGCCGCACCTGCCGGTTTTTGCCCTCGTGGATGACCACCGAGAGGATGTACACTCCCCCTTCCCGCCCTAAAAGCTCTACCTGAGCCGGGCGCAGAGGGACCCCGTCCAGTGTAATTGGGCCGCGCAGGACAGGCAGTGCCTTTCCTGCGTCGCCGGACACCCAGACGTGATACTCCTTTTCCACTTCATGGCTGGGGTGAATCAGGCGGTGGGTCAGCGCGCCATCGTCGGTCATCAGAAGCAGTCCCTCCGAGTCCAAATCCAACCGGCCCACCGGCCATACCCGGGCACCACAGCTGCGCACCAGCTGAGCCACTGTCTTACGGCCCTTTTCATCGGACAGCGTGGTCACATAGCCCCGTGGCTTATTCAGCATCAGATAGGTGCGCTTTTCTGCCCGGGTCAGCGGAGCACCGTCCACCCGAATCTCGTCCCGCTCTGGGTCCGCTTTGTCCCCCAGACTGGCGGTGCGGCCATTGACGGTCACACGCTCGGCCAGCAGGTATTGCTCCGCTCCACGACGGGAGGTCACCCCCGCCGCGGACAGAATTTTTTGCAGCCGCTCTTCCAACGCGCTCTCTCCTTTTCTCTAATCCATACCCAGCCACAGTACCCGCAGCCAGTCCAGCAGGGAGCGCTCCCCCGCCTCCAGGCTGGCCACTCCATACTCCACAATCAACGGGGTCTCCCCCACCACCTGCCCATTCAGGGTAAAGGTGAGACGGCCTACCTCCTCTCCGGCTTCCAGCGGCGCCTGGAGCACAGCGGGCAGCTCCATCTGACACCCGGCCATCTCACCAGGGGCCAGGGCGCACCCCACCGTCTCTTTCGCTGTCACGGTCACCAGCCCAGGCAGCGTCCGGGACACTGGACGGGTGGCCAGTACAGTACCAGCTTCCATCAGCACCGTACGGGGGAAGGCGGAGAAGCCGTAGTCCAGCAGTTCGGCGTGGTCTGCCCAGTCATTCCGGTCGTTGAGTGTCACCACAATGAGAGTCTGACCATTCCGCTCCGCCGCTGAAACCAGGGTCCGGCCCGCCAGCTGAGTATAGCCCGTTTTCAGGCCGATGCACCCCTCATACCGCCAGAGAAGCTTGTTGTGGTTGAGGAGGGTGCGCTGTCCAATGGTGGCTGACGGCGTGGCGGCGATGGCCGCCAGCGGCTCTACCGCCAAAAACGCCCGGGCCAGCTTGGCCAAATCGGCGGCAGAGGCATAATTCCCCTCGTCCTCCAGGCCGCTGGGGGTGGAGAAATGGCTGTTGGTCATCCCCAGCTCCGCCGCGGTCTGGTTCATCCGCTCCAAAAAGTCCGCCCGGTCCCCGCCGCAGGAGGCGGCAATCGCCTCCGCCGCGTCATTGCCGGACACCAGCAGAAGCCCATAGAGCAATTCCTCCAACGTGAGCCGCTCCCCGGCGCGCAGATACAGGGAAGATCCCTCAATTCCGGTCCAGTCCGGGTCAATCTCCACCACACTCTGGAGGGTGGGGTCATACTGGTAGGCCACCAGGGCGGTCATCAGCTTGGTGGTGGAGGCAATGGGCATGGACTGCTCCCCGTTGTACGACCAGAGCACCCGGCCGGAGTCGCCGTCCACCAGCACCGCCCCCCGCGCCGAAATGGACGGCCCGGCCCCCAGGGCCGGGCCGCTCAGCACCGACAAAATGAGAAAGCATACCGCTATGCGTTTCATGGGGCATCACCTCAAAGGTAAGATGCCCTCAGTATACCCCATACATTCCCAAAGAATACCGTTAGAGGGATGGATTCTCTTCCTCCGCCTGTGTTTCCTCTTCTTTATCCCGCTTGCGGCTGTCCAGATAGTCCGTCAGCCGGTCAATGAGCTCCGGTACCATCTCCACCACCCGGTCTGCCGCCCCCACCGCGGGCTGGGCCACCGGCAGCAGGCGCACCGTATCCCCCTTGATAACCAGGAAGGACACCGGCTTGACCTTCACACTGGCGCCGCCGCCGCCGCCAAAGATGTTGTTGGACTTCTCCTTCTGGCCTTTCAGGTCCAAATCGCTCCCGCCGGAGGCAAAGCCCACGCTCACCTGAGAGATGGGCAGAATGGTTACTCCGCCGGCCTCAATGGGGTCCCCCACCACGGTGTTCACATCCACCATCTCCCGGATCTTCTCCATGGTGGTACTCATCAGATCGTTGATGGCGTTTTTATTTTCCATGATTGATCGCCTCTTTCTCCTTGGATGGCGCTGTGGGTCTGCTCTGGCCCAAGCGCTGTACAGCTTCCGGCAGGAACCAGAAAGCAAACACAACCAACTGACCCAGCGTCAGGGAAACGGTGCTCTGGAACGTCACCTGTGTGGTCTCCGCGTCAAAGTCCACCGATGTGACAATCCGGCGCTCCCGTACCTGAAAAGCATGCTCAAAAAGGGGAAGAATCATACCCAAAAGGGCGTTTGCTCCACCATAAAGAAGGGCTGTATTCCCCGGGTCACTCCCCCCCACACACAGGGAGAGCTCCAGGCAGTCAATGCGGATGGCCCGGCGCAGACGGTCCGCCGCCTCACACACCAGAGGCAGCCACTCCTCCAGCAGCTCCAGCGGGCTCTGCTCTATTGCCTGTTCCGGCTGGGATGCCGCCTGCGCAGACGCCTTGCTCTTCTTTCGTTTGGAGGAAGGGTGCTTCCGGCTTGGCATGGGCCACACCCGCACCCGAATCAGGCCAATTCGCACCCACACAGTCAGCGCTCCACGCTCCCAGCGGACACGCCCCCCCAACCGCAGGCAGCTGAGCAGAAACAAGACCAGAAGCACAGCCAGCAGGACCAAAGGTCCCCTCATGGCTCCACCGCCTCTTCCTCCCGCAGCTGGGCCAGCCGCTCCTCCAGGGCTCGCCCGGTCCGCTCCTCTTCGGCAGAGACGTTGGGCAGCTCCGGCAAATCGTCCAGACGGCTCAAGCTAAAGGAGCGCAGGAAAGCCTGGGTGGTGCGGTACTGAATGGGCCGGCCCGGCACCGGGAGGCGTCCACACTCCTCCACCAGCCCCCGGTCCACCAGCATACTGACGGTATAGGCGCTGTCCACCCCCCGAATCTGGTCAATATAGGCCCGGGTGATGGGCTGAAAATAGGCGATGACCGCCAGCACCTCCAGCGCGGTCTGAGACAGCCGGGCGGGACGGCGGCTCTCCAGTGCCCGCCGGACAGCGGCGGCGTGCTCCGGAGCGGAGCACAGCTGATAGGAAGTGCCCAGTTGCAGCAGCCGCATCCCCCGACGCTCAAAGCGGTAGCGGTCGGCCAGGCGGCGGCACGCTCCATCCACCGAAATGCGGTCCATATCCAAAGCCAGGCAGATGCGCTCCACGCCCACCGGGTCGCCGGCGGCGAAGAGAATCGCCTCAATGGCCGACTCTACCTCTCGTTGTTCGTCCATGCTCCTCCCCCTCCTTTCCCCGCTCAGCCCGCCTCTTCACAGTCCGCGGTATGTGACAGGACTGAGACCGTACACTCCTCTTCTTCTCCATCGCTGAGGCAAATCCGGCGGTCCTTGCACAGCTCCAGAATGGCCAGGAAGGTGGCCACAATCTCCGAACGGCTTCGGCTGCCCCGGAAGAGCGCCCGAAAGCTCATAACGCCAAAACGCAGCAGACGCTGGATGACCTCGTCGGCCTTATCCGCCACTGGATAGGGTTCCCGTCCCACAATCCCCTCAAACGCGGTGATGGGGGGCGGCAGCTTCCGCCCGGTGCGGGACAGCACCTCCAGCACCGCCCGGCGCAGCTCCTCCGCCGTGTGGGCGTACTCATAGGAGCGGGCCGGCAGCGGCTCCGGCGTCTTGACCAGGAAATCCCGCCCGACTGCATAGCGCTGTTCCAGCTGGGAGAGCACCGCCCGCACCCGGGCGCGGCTCTCACTGCGCTGGTGCTCCTCCAGGGAGGCGATGAGCTGTTCCATCTCGCTCAGCGCCTCCTCATCCCGGATGGACAGCAGCATGCGGGTTTTGATGAACATGAGCTGGGAGGCCATCGTGACAAACTCACTGGCCACATCCAGGTCCAACGCCCGCCGCCGGTCCATCCAGGCCAGATACTGCTCCAAAATCAGGGAGATCTGGATGTCCTTAATCTCCATTTTATTTTTGCTCAACAGGTGCAAAATCAGGTCCAGCGGCCCGTTAAAGTCCTCCAAATCGGCCTC
>DXDX01000070.1 GCA_019115265.1 Candidatus Flavonifractor merdigallinarum
CCACACTCTTCTTTAGTTTTACCAATAAGACCATGGTCAAAAGCACCTTTGACATTGTGGGCCTGAAAAACTACATCAATGTGCTGAAAGATCCTGAATTCTTTTCCTCCTTTGGCAATACCCTTCTCTGGACGATTTGCAGCGTGGCGGGACAGGTCGTCATCGGCTTCTTCGGCGCGCTGTCCCTGAACCGGGTCCAGAATCGGGTTTGTAAGAACCTGTTCCGCATTTTTGCCATCGTGCCCTGGGCCTTCCCCGCCATCGCCACCGCCATGACCTGGAAGTGGCTGCTCAACGGCATCTATGGCTATGTGCCCACCACCCTGATGAATCTGGGGATTACCGATGAGATGCTCCAGTTTTTGAGCAATAGCCACCTGGTGATGCCCACCCTCATTTTCATCAACATCTGGTTTGGCGCGCCCCTCATTATGGTGAATGTGTACGCCGCCCTCCAGACCATCCCTCAGGACCAGTACGAGGCGGCCCAGATTGACGGCGCCAACAGCTTCCAGACCTTCTGGAAAATCACCATCCCCCACATCCGCACCGTGGTGGGCCTGCTGATTGTGCTGCGCACCGTGTGGGTCTTTAACAACTTCGACATCATCTACATGATCACCGGCGGCGGCCCATCCGGGGCCAGCGCCACCATGCCCATCTACATCTACGATACCGGCTGGACCGGGCGCATGGTGGGCAAGGCCTCCGCGGCTTCCATCCTGCTGCTGATCTTCCTGATTATCCTGTGTGTGCTCTACTTCTCGGTGATCAATAAATGGGAAAAGGAGGACAAGTAGTTATGGGAAGCAAACTGAGAAAATTCTCCCCAGGCGGCTGTTTTTCCTACGTCTATCTGATTGTCCTCTCCATCCTGTGCCTGTTCCCGCTCCTGTGGTTGCTGGTTTCCGCTTTTAAGTCCAGCTCGGAGATGCTGGCCAATCCCACCGCCATCTTCCCCAAAGAGTGGACGCTGGAGAACTTCAAGACCGTCCTGGTGACGCTGAAGTTTACCGTCAACATCAAAAACAGCCTCATTGTGGCGCTGAGCACCACTGTTATCGCCACCTTTATCTCCGCGCTGGCTGCCTATGGCATTGTGCGTTTCTTCCCCAAGCTGGGCAACGTGATGACTAAGGTGCTCATTACTACTTACATGTTCCCCTCCATCATGCTGGTGATTCCCTACGCCACCGTGATGAGCGTACTGCACCTGACCAATACCCGCATCAGCCTGGTGCTGGTCTATATGTCCTTCAGTGTGCCCTACGCGGTGTGGATGCTGGTGGGCTTCTTTAAAACGGTGCCCATTGACATTGAGGAGGCGGGCCGGATTGACGGCGGCAACCGCTTCCAGGTGTTCACCAAGCTGGTGCTCCCCCTGGTACGTCCCGGCGTGGTGTCCACCGCTATCTATGTGTTCATCAATGCCTGGAATGAGTTCCTGTATGCCCTGCTCCTCATCAGCAGCAGCGACAAGATGGCCCTGTCCGTGGCGGTCAAGACCCTGGAGGGCGCGGACATTATGAACTGGGGCTCCATGATGGCCGCCAGCGCCATTGTGGTCCTTCCCTCCATCATCTTCTTCTGCTTCATCCAAAATAAGATTGCCGGCGGCCTGGCCGACGGTGCAGTCAAATAAATTTGTTGTGCAAGGAATTAAGAAAGGATGTCAATCAAATGAAAACGATTGGATATGCCATTGTGGGTGTGGGGTACTTCGGCGCTGAGCTGGGCCGCATCATGAACGAGCAGGAGGGCGCCAAGGTGGTGGCCGTGCTGGACCCCAACAACGGGGAGACCATTGCCAAGGAGTACGGCTGCGATGTGGAGACCGACCTGGACACCCTCTGCGCCCGGGAGGACGTGGACGCGGTCATCGTGGCTACCCCCAACTACCTGCACAAGGAGCCGGTGCTGGTAGCCGCCAAGCACAAGAAGCATGTGTTCTGTGAAAAGCCCATCGCCCTGAGCTATGCCGACTGCGACGCCATGGTGAAGGCGGCGGAGGAAAACGGCGTCATCTTCATGGCCGGCCATGTGATGAACTTCTTCCGGGGTGTGCGCCACGCCAAGCAGCTCATCAACGAGGGCAAGATTGGCCGGGTGCTGTACACCCACTCCGCCCGCAACGGCTGGGAGGAGCCCCAGCCGGAGATCAGCTGGAAGAAGATCCGCGCCAAGTCCGGCGGCCACCTCTACCACCACATCCATGAGCTGGACTGCATCCAGTTCATCATGGGCCCCGCCACCGAGGTCACCATGACCGGCGGCAATGTGGCCCACAAGGGCGAGCAGTTCGGCGACGAGGACGATATGCTGTTCCTCAACTTGGAGTTTGGCAACGGCACCTATGCCATCTGTGAGTATGGATCCGCGTTCCACTGGCCGGAGCACTATGTCCTCATCCAGGGCACCAAGGGCGCCATCCGCATTGACATGTGCAACGTGGGCATGACCGTCAAGACGGCGGACGGCAGCGAAGAGCACTACCTGGTCCATGAGACCAAGGAGGAGGACGACGACCGCACCCGCATCTATCACAGCACCGAGATGGACGGCGCCATTCAGTACGGCCACCCCGGCAAGAAGCCTCCCCTGTGGCTGCACGGGATTATGAAGAACGAGATGAAGTTCTTCAACGGCATTATGCACGGCGAGCCTGTCACCGAGGAGTTCAAGCCCCTTCTGACCGGCCAGGCCGCCCGGGCGGCCATCGCCACCGCCGACGCGGCCACCCTCTCCCTGCGCGAGGACCGCAAGGTCAAGGTGTCTGAGGTCATCTAAGGCGCAGAATTTTATGTAGTACGTTCTGGTTCTTTGGGGATGAACTTGTAACGTAGAAAAGCGGCAGCAGCTTGTCCCATAGGGCGCTGCCGCTTTTCTCATACAAGTAATTTCCAGATTAAACCTGATTTTATAGAAGGAGGTGAAAATAGTAGAATCAGGTCGAATGTGCTCGAAGAATGTCGAAGAAGGGCAGAAAACGGGTAAACAGAAAGGATGGTTTCTAATGATGAAAGCAAGTCCATGGGCCAGATTTTTTGCGTGTTTCCTGTGTGTTGCGGTACTGATGTCTATGCTGGTCTGCTATCCTGCCGCGGTGGATGGGACTGGGGCACAGCCCATCCTGACAGCGGAGGACAAGGCGATTGCGGAGGGGAGCGGCTTTGATTTGTCCGGTGACCCGGCGGCGGCAAGTGTGCGCGCCCTCACAGAGGGTACCCTCATCATCCGCTATCAGTCCACCAGCAATCAGGCGTATCAGTCCCTGTTCAGCGTCTCCAACTCCACAGCCGGGAATGAGGACCGGCACTTCCACCTCTATATCACCCCCGGCGGCACTCTGGGGATGGAGCTGCGCAATACCGACGGGGAGTTCAAGTACACCATGGCGGCAGCGGGCGCTGTGAACGCGGGCCGGGAGAATATTGTGGCCTTCTCCGCCGACAGCGCCACCGGAAATTATAAGCTCTTTGCCAATGGGGAGCTGGTAGCCACTCTGAACAAGAGCGACTTTCGCCTCTTTGACGACATCACCGGCCTGGACACCGTGACCCTGGGCGGCACCGTCCGCGGCGGTCAGATGAAGTACCCCTTTGGGGGGACCATCGGCAAGGCGGAGGTCTATGACGCCGTTCTGGACGACCAGACCCTGATCGCGGCTACGGAAAACGGCAGCAGCGGGGAGGTCTCTTTCACCAAGGACAATGTCAATGTGTCCGCCGGATCGGTGGTGGATTTGACCAGTGAGGCCGGCGGCGTGCTGGGGATGACCGAGGGGACCATCCTGGTCCGGTACACCTCCACCAGCTCCAACGCCTATCAGTCCCTGTTCAGTGTCTCCAACAGCACCAGCGGCAACCAGGACCGGCACTTCCATCTGTATGTAACCCCCGGCGGCGTGCTGGGCTTTGAGCTGCGCAATACCGATGCGGTGCTGAAATACACCGGCAGCCGCGCCTCAGCCGTGCGGGTCAGCTACCTGGAGGAGCCCGCCGTCAACACCGTCGCCTTCCGGGCGGACGCCGGGGCGGGGACCTATACCCTCTTTGCCAACGGCCAGAAGCTGACCACCGTGTCGGTGAATGACTTCAAATTCTTTACCGACATTACCGGGTTGAACAAGGTGAGCCTGGGCGGCACCCTCCGCAATGGCGCGGTGTCCTATCCCTTTGGCGGCACCATCGCCCACTTTGAGATTACCAGCACTGTGCTGTCCGATGAAGAACTCATCGCGGCTACCGATGACACCACCTATGGCTCGCTGATTTTCAGCGACTTGGACACCACCCTGTCCAACTACTTCCGCATTCCCTCTCTCCTCACCCTGGAGAGCGGAACGGTCGTGGCGGCGGCGGACGCCCGCTACGGCGGCACCCACGACTCCAAGAGCAACATTGATACCGCCTTCTCCCGCAGCACCGATGGCGGCGTCACCTGGTCCGACCCCATCCTGCCCTTGTGCTTTGAGGACTACGCCGCCCAGCGGGTGGATTGGCCCACCGAAGTGGGACTGCGGGACCTCCAGATTCAGGGCAGCGCCTCTTTCATTGACCCGGTGATGGTGCAGGACGCGGAGAGCGGCCGGCTCTACCTGTTTGCCGATGTGATGCCGGCGGGGATTGGATCCTCCAACGCCTCGGTGGGCAATGGGTACAAGACCATTGACGGCCAGCAGTACCTCAAGCTGCGCTGGCATGAGGACGGCTCCAACACCTACAACTACTCGGTGCGGGAGAATGGCGTCATTTACAACGACACCACCAACCAGCCCACCGAGTACACCATGAACGCCGATTTTGAGCTGCTGAAAAACGGCACCCCCCTCACGGTGAAGCAGTACAGCGTCAGCTTCAGCGGGAACCGCCTGCTGGAGACTGCCACTGATGTGGATGTGGCCATGAATGTCTTTTATAAGGATTCCTATTTCAAAGTGTTTCCCGCCGCCTATCTGGGCATGACGTACAGCGACGACGAGGGGGTCACCTGGTCCTCTATGCAGCTGCTCAACACCCTCAAGAGCAATTCGGAAAAGCTCCTCATCACCGGCCCGGGCGCTGGAATTCAGATTCAGAACGGCACCTATGCCGGCCGTCTGGTGGTGCCGGTGTACAGTGTGACCCTGGCCGGCTTTGGTGTTATTTACAGCGATGACGGGGGGGATACCTGGAACTATGCCGCGGCGGATGCCTCCAGCACCGGCGCCACCGCCGAGGCCCAGATTGTGGAGATGCCCAACGGTATGCTCATCGCCTATGTGCGCACCAGCAGCGGCTACATCGCCGAGCGGCGGAGCGTGGACGGCGGCGTCACCTGGACCGCCGGAACTCCGGTCAGCGGGGTTTCCACCACCTCTTACGGTACCCAGATGTCGGTGCTCCGCTACTCCGGCCTTGTGGACGGAAAGCCCGCCATCATCATGTCCACCCCCAACTCTACCAGTGGACGTAACACCGGCGTTCTGCGTGTGGGTCTGATTACCGACACCGGCGCGGAGGGTGTAAACCGCTACACCATTGACTGGGCGTACACCTACACCATTGACGGCAGCGTGGGGTATTCCTATTCCTGCCTCGCGGAGCTGCCCGACGGCAAGATTGGCCTGCTCTATGAGAAGTACGACTCTTGGTCCCGCGGCCAGCTGCACATGAAGAATGTCCTGCCCTTTGAGGCCTACACCATCTCTCAGCTGGTGGGAGAGTAACATTCCATATAGGCAGCAACATTTGTCCCAGTTAAAACCAGAACCACCCAAGGCGGGGAGGTTTTGTCCTCGCCGGACGGGCCGCTTACCCAGCGGGGGCACCGCTTTCTTTGCCAAAGAAAGCGGTGGGAAAGAAAGCGAAGAGGGGGGATACCCCCCTCTGCACTCCCCCAAGGCGCAACCGGGCTTGAGTTCTGCTGCGGAGGGATTTCCCTAGCTTGGCGCAGCAAAAAACCAACCTTGGTGCCTATGAGGGCAGTGTTGTACTGCCATGCAAGACAGGTGACCGCAAAGGCTGTCAGTCACCGCCCAAAAAATGGGGCGGCCCCCTTTAAAGGCCGCCCTTTTGGAGGGGAGTGGAGAGGGGAACGAGAAGTTCCCCTCTCCGCCTTTTCTTTCCCCGGTTTCTTTTCCGCGAAAAGAAATCGGGCGCCACCCGCGCAGGGTACCCGAGCCGGGCTGGCGGCCCGCCCGGCGAGGGCACAAAAACTCCCCGGCTTGGCCGGTTGGCGGAAATTTAAGTATTTCTCTCCAGCGGTATAGAAATAGGGTGCGGCATCTCCGCCAGTTCTACCTGGAGCATAGTTTCATATACCGTAATCCGCTCCACCAGTTCCGCCAGAACAAACTCGCCCCCTTCCAGCTCCTGTTCCAAAAGACACCGGACCGGCTCCAGTGTCACCGGATCCGCTTGTAAATGCCCTTCCTCCAGCTTCCGCAACTGTGCGTGGAGCTGTTCCAGCTCCAAATCACAGCGCTCCACCAGACGGCGCATTTCCTCACAGCTGAGCGCACCGTCCAGGTAGGCCTCCAGTGCACGTTCCCGGCGCTGCTGCTGGCGCTGGAGCGCCCGTGTTTGCCGCTCAATTTCCTGCGTGTTAGCGCTTGTCTCCTGGCGTAAAGTTTCCAATTCTGCCGTCAGCTGTGCCGCCAGGGCGGGGGCGTCCACCGGAAGCTGCCGAAGTGCCTGCCGCGCGGCCTGTTGCAGCAGCTCCCCCCGCACCGAGCGCATGGAGCACTGGGTCATCCCATCCAGCCGCCCCCGGCACACAAAGCGGGTGTACACCGTCCCAGTGACGCGGCGGGTCCGCTTGACGGTAAAGCTCTTTCCGCACTGGCTGCACCGAATTTTGCCCGAATACCAATACCGGACGGAAAAGCGCCCGCCCTGCGTGCTCAGCCCGGAACGGCGGGCCAGCTCCGCCTGAACTGCCTCAAAGGTTGAGCGGTCAAGGATGGGTTCATGGTGGTTTTGCAGGTAAATAGTTTCCTCGGTACCGTCATTCGCGCATCGCCGGTGGGTCAGGTGGTCGGTGGTGCGGGATTTTTTCTGGAGCAAATCGCCGCAGTATTTTTCGTTCCGCAGCAGGCGGAGCACCATGGTGGAGGACCAGGCACCGCCGGGGCCCGCCGGGGGCGGAATTCCGGCCTGGTTTAACGCCCGGGCGATGGTGTGGGTCCCCTGGTGCCCCTCCAGAAAGCGGTGGTACACCTGCCGCACAATCTCCGCCTGTTCGGGGAGCACCGTCAAATTTCCATGCAGCAGAGTGTATCCATACAGGGAGTTGTTTCCAAAGACTACCCCCCGCTTCATGGCCTGGAGCTGTCCCCAGCGGGTGCGCTCGGAGATTTTCCGGCTCTCCTCCTGGGCCACGCTGGCCATGATGGTGAGGCGGAATTCCCCGTCGTTCTCCCGGGTGTCAATGCCGTCATTTAAGAAGAGCACCCCCACCCCTTGCGCCTTCAAGTCCCGCGTCACCTGCAAGGTGTCCACCGTGTTTCGGGCAAAGCGGGAAACCTCCTTGGTGAGAATGAGGTCCACCTCTCCGTCCATAGCCCGGCGGAGCAGCTCCTGAAAGGCCCGTCTGCCGCGGGTGGAGGTGCCGGACAGCCCCTCATCGGCAAAGACATCTACCAGCGTCCAGCCCGGATGTTCTTTTATATAGGAGTGGAAAAAAATCTGCTGGGTGTCCAGGGAGTTGCGCTGGTCCTCCTTGTCGGTGGAGACCCGGCAGTAGGCCGCCACCCGCAAATTATGGGCGTCCCTTAAGCTGCTCATACTCACGGCGTGTAATCAAACCCGCCTCAAATAGCGCCCGCAGCAGGGCGATGCGATACCGCTGTTCCAGCATGGGAATTTCACCTCCTGTCCCCACTGTATGGGACTAGAGCGCCCAACATGCCTGTCCTGGTGTCCCATCGCTTTCACAGTGGGCACTGCGTTGGCCACCGCCAGCTCCTCCCGGGCAAAGTAGTCCCGCAGGACCAGCTCCCGGCGTAGAATGGCAGATCGGGCCGGTTCCTCCACCCGCCCGGCGCACACAATCTGGCCGGGACGGGTGGCGGCAAGTACCTCCTCCAGCGCCACAGGCCGGCTAGCCAGCGGCGCGTTGATGTGCTCTCCCTCCCCCAGCAGGGGGAGGGGCAGGACGATGCAGTCGGCCAGATCCAGCCCCTTCAGACTGTCCGTGGCCTGGGCCTCGCCCAGCAGATCCCCCGCCCCGTCCAGGGCGAAGGTATGTACCGTGTGGCCGTCGGCGGCCAGCAGCCCGGCCAGACAGGCCTGCCGCTGATCGCCCCCCACAACCCAGAAATTCAGCTCATGTCTCATGGCGTCCTCCTCCGTTCTCGCCGGCTGTACCATCCTATTCCCACTGGGGAAAAGAGTGACAGTCCGGGGCAAAACCGGGGCGTTCAGTGGAATTGTGTCCCTTTCCTCTTGTGAGTTTGGGATTTGGGCATTATAATGGGAAAGCAAAGATTCACCTGAAGAATGAAAGAAGGTAATACCCATGCTGTTTGCGAAATTTGACCGCTGTCTCTACACTCGCTCTCCCCTGGTGGAGGTCATCTGCCAGCTGCGCTTCCCAGCCATCCTGTCCATCAACGCCCAGGAGCCGGCCCAGTTCCAGGAGAAGGTGCGCCACGATTTCCCCCGCTATATGGCCCGCCAGGAGCGCCCCGCCCCCCGCATTTCCGGCCTGGGCGGCCCCAACCCCACCGTGGAGACCCAGCCCCCCATCAACAACTACCACTTCATCTCGGAGGATGGGCGGTGGAAGCTGAACCTGACCCAGAATTTTATCTCCCTGTCCACCCTGGTCTACCCCCGGTGGGAGGAGTTTGCCCGCCGGTTGGACAAGCCCCTGGCCGCCTTTATTGACCTCTATCAGCCCGACTTCTTTGAGCGGATCGGCCTGCGGTATGTCAACGCCGTCTCCCGCCAGCGTCTGGGCCTCACCGACCAGCTGTGGGACGACCTCATCCAGTCCCCCTATCTGGGCATTCTGGGGGAGCCCGATGTGGACGAGAAAGAGGTGGGCAAGTGCTCGGTGGACATTGAGACCAAACTGCCCGGCGACTGCCACCTGAAGCTCCACGCGGGCCCCGGCCTGCTGGGCGGCGGCAAGAAGGACCCCGAGCCCAAGTTCATCCTGGACCAGGATTTGTCCGCCCGGGGCCAGACCACCGCCGAGGAGATCCCCGGCAAGCTGGCTCAGCTCCATCAGTATGCCGGCGGCCTCTTCCACGGGGCCATCACCGACGAGCTCCACGACGCCATGGGCCCGGTGGCCCTGGACTGAGGAGGAGCCGCACTGTGTTTACCATCCGTGCCGCCCGCCCCGACGAGCTGGAGACGGTTTGGGCACTGGTCCGGCGGGCGGTGGCCCACATGAACGCCATGGGCAACCCCCAGTGGGGGGAGGACTACCCCGCCAAGTCCGATTATGCGGGGGACTTGTCCGCTGGGGAGCTCTACGCCGCAATGGACGAGACGGGACGCCTTTTGGGGGTAGCCTGCATCAACGGGCGGGAGTCCCCGGAGTATGCCGGGGTGGCCTGGGAGTACCACGGCCCGGTGCTGTCCGTCCACCGTCTGGCGGTGGACCCGGAGGTGCAGCGGCAGGGTGTGGCCACCGCGCTGGTGGCCCACGCCGAGGCGCTGGCCCAAAGCCAGGGCCGGAAGGCCCTCCATGTGGACACCTATGCCCAGAATGACCGGATGCAGGCCCTCTTCCGTAAGCGGGGCTATGAGCAGCGGGGGGACATCTCCCTCCACGGCCGCCCGCTCCGCTTTCCCTGTTTTGAAAAGCTGCTCATGGAGTGAGTTTCAATGAAAAAATTGCTAATTGTTGTGGATTATCAGGTGGACTTTGTCAACGGTACCCTGGGCTTTGTTGAGGCAGAGGGGCTGGACGGCCCCATCGCCCAGCGCATCGCCGCCTTCCGCGCCGCCGGGGACGATGTGGTGTTCACCTACGACACACACGGCGCTGACTACGCCCGCACCCAGGAGGGGCGCAAGCTGCCGGTGGCCCACTGCATTGGGGGTACCGCCGGGTGGGAGCTGTATGGGGAGACGGGACAGGCCGCAAAGCCCGACGATTTGCGTTTCCGCAAGCCCACCTTCCCCTCTCTGGAGCTGGCCGAGTGGCTCAAGGGCCGCGCCTATCAGCAGGTGGAGCTGTGTGGCCTGGTGTCCCACATCTGTGTCCTCTCCAACGCGGTGATGGTGAAAGCCGCCCTCCCCGAGACGGAGATTGTAGTTGATGCCGCCCTCACCGCCAGCTATGACCCCGCCCTCCACGAAAAAGCCCTGGATGTGCTGGAGGGCCTTCAAATCACCGTTCTCCACCGCTGAGGCGGCGGAAGCGAAGCGAGGTTTGATTATGAAACAGCATATGAATTACACGATGCTCTGCGACTTCTACGAGCTCACCATGGCAAACGGCTATTTCCAGACCGGGATGGCCGACCAGATTTGTTACTTTGACATCTTCTTCCGCAATGTACCCGACGGGGGTGGCTTTGCCATTGCCGCGGGTCTGGAGCAGATCATCGACTATATCAACGATTTGCGCTTTGACGAGGAGGACATCCAGTACCTCCGGGAAAAGGGCGGATTTAACGAGGCGTTTCTGGAGTATCTGCGCTCCTTCCGCTTCACCGGCGACATCTGGGCGGTGCCGGAGGGGACTCCCATCTTCCCCCGGGAGCCCATTCTCACCGTCCGCGCGCCCGCCATTCAGGCCCAGTTCATCGAGACGTATCTCCTGCTGTGCCTCAACCACCAGTCCCTTATCGCCACCAAGTCCAACCGCATTGTGCGGGCCGCCACGGGCCGTCCGGTGAGCGAGTTCGGCTCCCGCCGGGCTCAGGGGGCGGACGGGGCGCTGCTGGGCGCCCGGGCGTCCTATATCGCCGGGTGCGCCGGGACCGCCTGTACCCTGGCCGACGAGCTGTATGGCTCTCCCGCCGGGGGCACCATGGCCCACTCCTGGGTGCAGATGTTCCCCGACGAGTACACCGCCTTTAAAACCTACTGTGAGCTCTACCCCCACGGGGCCACCCTGTTGGTGGACACCTACAATGTGCTCAAGTCCGGCGTGCCCAACGCCATCCGGGCGTTCCAGGAGGTGCTGCTGCCCCAGGGCATCACCAAGTGCGCCATCCGTCTGGACTCGGGCGACCTAACCTACCTCTCCCGTAAGGCCCGCGCCATGCTGGACGCGGCAGGGCTCACCGAGTGCAAGATTGTGGCCTCCAACTCCCTGGATGAGTACATCATCCGGGACCTCCTGCTCCAGGGGGCGGCCATTGACTCCTTCGGCGTGGGTGAGCGGCTCATTACCTCCAAGAGCGAGCCGGTGTTCGGCGGGGTGTATAAGCTCTCCGCCATTGAGGACAAAGAGGGAAATATCATTCCCAAGATTAAGATCAGCGCCAACCCCGGCAAGATCACCAACCCCCACTTCAAAAAGGTCTACCGCCTCTTTGATAACGAGTCGGGCAAGGCATTTGCCGACCTCATTACCCTGTGGAACGAGGGGGTGGATGAGAGCCAGCCGCTGGAGCTCTTCGACCCCGATGCCACCTGGAAACGGAGCACCGTCACCAACTTCACCGCCAAGGAGCTGCTCCGCCCCATCTTCCAAAAGGGCGTCCAGGTGTACGAGTCCCCCTCCATCACCGAAATCCGGGCCTACTGCGCGGCCCAGATTGATTTGCTCTGGGAGGAAGTCAAGCGCTTTGAGAACCCCCATACCTACTATGTGGATTTGAGCCAGACCCTGTGGGACATCAAGCAGAATCTGCTCAAGCAGCGGGATGGCCGCTGAATGACACAAAAAAACCGGCCGCAGCTCCTCTCAGGAGCGCGGCCGGTTTTTGGCCGTTTTACCGGAATCAAATCCTTAGTTAAAGAAATTTTAATGCTTTTTCCCGTTCCGTTCCGCCCCTTTCTGTGTTAAAATGGAACAAACCGTGTGTGAACGCAACAAATGCAGAGGTGTCTATCATGACTCAAAGCTATGATTGTCTGGTCATTGGCGCGGGCTTTGCCGGCGCTGTGGCCGCCCGCGAGCTGGCCGAGCGGGGTGGAAAGCGGGTGCTGGTGCTGGAGCGCCGGAACCACATCGCCGGCAACGCCTACGATTTGATGGACGAGGCGGGCGTGCTCATCCACCAGTACGGCCCCCACATCTTCCACACCTGTGACCGGCGGGTGTACGACTATCTCTCTCGCTTTACCCACTGGCGGGACTACCAGCACCGGGTGGTGGCCGATGTCCACGGGGTGGAGATGCCCGTCCCCTTTAACCTGACCAGTCTGGAGCTGGCTTTCGGAAAAGAAAAAGCGGCCCATCTGGAGAAAAAGCTGATTGAGCGCTATGGCGCGGAGGAGAAGGTCACCATTCTGGAGCTGCGCCAGGCCCAGGACCCGGAGATTGCGGAGCTGGCCGACTATGTGTATGAAAATGTTTTTCTCCACTACACCATGAAGCAGTGGGACCAGTCGCCCGAGGAGATTGACCCCAACACCACCGCCCGGGTGCCGGTGTTCCTCTCCCGGGATGACCGCTATTTTCAGGACCCCTGGCAGGGAATGCCGCTGGAGGGGTATACCGCCCTCTTTGAGAATCTCCTGGACCACCCCAATATCACGGTAGAGCTGGGGGTGGATGCCCGCACCCGCCTGACCCTGCGGGAGCGGGGGGTGGATTTGGACAACGTTCCCTTCCATGGCGACATCATTTACACCGGCGCGGTGGATGAGCTCTTCAACTGCCGCTATGGCCGCCTGCCCTACCGGACGCTGGAGTTCCAGTTTGAGACCCACCCGGTGGAGTGGTACCAGTCCCACGGCACCGTGAATTACACCGTCAGCGAGCCCTGGACCCGCATCACGGAGTTTAAGTACCTCACCGGCCAGGAGCTGCCCGACCGGACCACCATCGCCAAGGAGATCTCCCACGCCTACACCGGCGCCGACGGCGAGACCCCCTATTACGCCATCATCAACCCCGCAAACAACGCCCTCTATGCCCAGTACCGCGCCCTGTGCGCCAATCTGGGGCACTTCTACCTGCTGGGCCGGCTGGCCGAGTACAAATACTACAATATGGACGCCATCGTGGCCCGCGCCCTGTCGCTGTGCGATGACCTCCTGCAAAGGAAGGATGAATCCTGTGGAGAAGCTGATCACCTTCGCGGTACCGTGTTATAATTCCGCGGCCTATATGGACCACTGTGTGGAGACTCTCCTCACCGGCGGCCCGGACATTGAGATTATTCTGGTGGACGACGGCTCCACCAAGGACGACACCCCCGCTATCTGCGACCGCTATGCGGAGAAGTACCCCGGCATTGTCCGGGCCATCCACCAGCCCAACGGCGGCCACGGCGAGGGCGTCAACCAGGGCATCCGCAACGCCTCCGGCCTCTACTACAAGGTGGTGGACTCGGATGACTGGCTGGACCCCGAGGCGCTGAAAAAGGTGCTCAACAAGCTGCGCCAGTTTGCCAAGATGCAGCGTCCGGTGGACATGATGATCTGCAACTATGTCTATGAGCATGTGGAGGACCAGACCCAGAAGGTGATGCGCTACACCAATGTGTTCCCCAAGGAGCGCATTTTCTCCTGGTCCCAGATTGGCCGCTTCCGCCCCTCCCAGTATCTGCTGATGCACTCGGTCATCTACCGCACCAAGCTGCTGCGCAAGTGCGGGCTGGAGCTGCCCAAGCACACCTTCTATGTGGACAACATTTTTGTGTACCAGCCGCTGCCCTATGTCAAGACCATGTACTACATGGATGTGGATCTGTACCGCTATTTCATTGGCCGCGCGGACCAGAGCGTCAATGAAAAGGTGATGGTCACCCGTGTGGACCAACAGCTGCGGGTCACCCGGATGATGATTGACGCCCACGATCTGCACCGGGTACACGCCTCCATGCCCAAGCTGAGCCGGTATATGTTCAACTACCTGTCCATGATGATGACCATTTCGTCCATCTTCCTCCTCATTGACGGCTCACCCGAGGCGCTGGGCAAGCGCACAGAGCTGTGGGAGTATCTGCGCACGGTGGACCGGCACATCTATCACAAGATGAAGTACCGGGCGCTGTCTGCCGTCTCCAACATCCCCGGCTATCAGGGCCGGAAGCTGTCAGTGGGGCTCTACCGCCTGGCCCGAAAGATTTACAAATTTAACTGAGAAAAAACGTGGGTGCGGTTCCAAGAACCGCACCCGTTTTGTAATTTTAAGGTTAAAACCAAAAAAGAAAGACATCCTTACGGATGTCTTTCTTTTTTGGAGCAGGTGACGAGGCTCGAACTCGCTACCTCC
>DXDX01000071.1 GCA_019115265.1 Candidatus Flavonifractor merdigallinarum
AGCGGTGCCCCCGCTGGGTAAGCGGCCTGCGCGGCGAGCGCAAAACTCCCGGCTTGGCCGGACCGATTTCCGTGCGTGTTAGCGGGCAGGAGAGGCCACCTCATTGGTCGACGCAGCAGTGGGCACCATCCCGTCCAGCGGAGTGGCGGTCACGCCCTCGGGCAGGCCAGTCTCGGGGGCCTTGTCGGTGGCCTGATAGCCCAAATCCATGTTAAAGGTCACGGTGACCAGTCCGCTCACATCCAGATTCATGTCCATGGTGCTCTTGGTGCTGTCGGCGTACACCTTGAAGCCCATGTTCATATTCATGCCCTCAGCATTGGCGGCCATGTCCATGTTCATCTGCATGGAGACAATGTCCTCACCCTGGGCGGTGAGCACGGTGGTGTAGGTCATATCCACACCGTCCACATTCTGGGTGTAGGTGGCGGTGTAGGTGTCCCCGTTCTGGGTAAAGGCGCTGTCGCCGAAGAGCTGCACATAGGTGTCAGCGAGGGTGGAGAGGACGGTATAGTCCACATCCTTGTCATCCAAAGGCAGAACGGACAGGGCGGTGCGCAGAGTATCCTCCAGGCTGAAATTCTGGGCGGACATGGTGACCAGCTGGGTGAAATCCAGCCCGCTCTGCTTCATGAGGGCGTTCAAATCCAGGGAGTACCAGCCGCTGCCGCCCTGCACCGCCTCCAGCATGGGGGCGTAGAAGTAGAGCTTGCCGGTGTTCACATCCATACGCACTTCCAGCTGGGTCTTGGCCAGACTGTCCTTCAGCTGGGCCAGGCCCTCCTCACCCAGAGCGGCGGGGTCCCCTGCCAGCAGGGGGGCCAAATCGGAGAGGTCCAGCTCCACCGCCATCTGGGAGGCGGTCGTGGAGCTGATGCCGGTAACAGTGCCGTTCATCTTCAGATTCAAATCCTCTTCCGAGCCGATGAGCGCCTTGTTCACCCCTGCCGCGAGGGAGACGGTGCCGTTGGTGGCCTGGTTCTTGCCCTCCTGCTGCTTGTAGAGGTAGGAGATGTAGTTGTCCATCTTGGTGAAGGTGGCATCGCCAAACAGCTTATCCATATCCACAATGAGGACGGTCTGGTCGTCCGCATCCCAGCCCACATTGCAGCCGAAGGCCTCGGCGGCGAAGCGGACGGGCACATAGGTACGCCAAGTGGCGCTGTCCACATAAGGGGCCACATCCATGGTGATGGTGGAGGTCTTGCCCCCCTCGGTGACGGTAGCGGTGGTGGAGCCGATGGTCATCTGGAGGGTCTTGTCGCCCCGGACGGCGGTAATGGTGTTGCCCTCGTTGGAGACCTGCACACCCATGGCCTCAAACACCGCCCGGAAGGGCAGGAAGGTGCGGCCCTGGTTCACCACAGGGGCGGCGTCGGTAAAGGCGACATTCTCCCCGTTGAGCTGTACGGCAATCCCGTTGGAGCTCTCGGCGGCGAAGGCGGGGACGGTCAGGGCGGCAGTCAGAACCGCGGCGGTTCCCACGGCGCCCATGCGCTGGTACATTTTCTTCATCATAATTCCTCCTTGGCATCCGTTCTTGCGGGGATTGAGGATGCAGTTTCCTCTATGTTAAACCATCCACCCGGTGGAATGTCAATGAAAATCGATGTAATTTAAGAAAATTTAAGAACTCCACCCGCTGCCGGCTCCTCAAAGGGGTAGCGCACTCCCCACTGCGCCCGCAGAGCGTCCATCCACTCCATAAGGCGAATGGTCTCGCTGTGGGGCATTTCGGCGCACTCCAGTGCGCCGATTTCCAGCGCGTGCTGGCAGGCCAGCACCTCATACTCATAGCCGGTAATCTGTTGGGGGACCTTCATCTCCCGCACCAGCTTCCGGTCGGGGGTAAACACCGCCAGGCGGTCAATGTTGTTGATATTGTAGGCAATGAGATAGCCCTTGGTGCCGTAGAGGATGCCATACTGCTCGGTGGCGGCGTACATAGAGGCGTGAAGGGTGGCCAGCACCCCGCCGGGATAGCGCAGCACGATGGTCTCCTGCCCGTCCACGCCGGTGGAGTGCCGGACACACACGGAGTTTATCTCCTCCACCTCATTGCCCAGCACCATGCTGACAAAGTTCAGCGGATAGACGCCCACATCCAGCAATGCGCCTCCCGCCAGTTCCGGGCGGACAAGCCGCTCCTTGTGGGTCATGGGATAGCCCAGGTTGGCGGTGAGGGCGGTAATCTCCCCCAGCTCTCCGCTGGACACAATGGCGTCAATGATTTTCCGGGAGGGCATGTACCGGGTCCAGATAGCCTCGGTAATCAGGAGCTTGTGGGCCTTGGCGCAGGCAATCAGCTCTCGCGCCTGGGCGGCGTTGGCGGTAAAGGCCTTCTCGCACAGCACCGGCTTGCCGTGTTCCAGGCACAGCTTCCCGTGCTCCAGGTGGTGGGAGTGGGGGGTGGCCACATAGACCAAATCAATCTTGGGGTCATCCAGCATTTCCTCATAGGAGCCATAGGCCCGCTCCACCCCATAGGTGCGGGCAAACGCCTCCGCCCGCTCTTTGTCCCGGGAGGCCACCGCCCAGGCACAGGCCCCCTCCATCGCCCCCAGCGTCTTTGCCATGGTACCGGCAATGTGTCCGGCACCCAGAATTCCAACATGCAGCATCTGCAAATCCCTACTTTCCATCTGTTTTTCCGCCGGGAAAGACCCCGTCCAACGTTAAATCCAGATTTAACTCCCGCCCCAGCACTTCACACACCAGCCGGGACACCGATACCCCGCGGGCCGCGGCGGCAGCTTTGTTCGCGTCTCTGTGCTGTGCGGGCACAGAGACGGTAAACGTATAGTAGTTCTTCTGGCGGTATCAGTTCACCGCTTTTTGTGAAGTTGCCACCGGCTGAATCCCCCCGATTTTATCTCTGAGCAGTGCGAGATGGTATATCCCGGCCCAGAAGAAAATCGGTAGACACCTCAAAATAGTCCGCTAGCTTGAGTAATGTCAACGACGGTACATTGACCAGTCCATACTCCATCCGCTGGTAGTGCCGGTCGGTACACTCCAAAAGAAGGGCCATGTCCGTCTGTTTCAGCCCCTTCGCCTTCCGCAACGCCTTGAGCCGGTTTCCAAACGGCTCCATAATTTTTTCCATAGACTCTCCCAGTCTTTCTGCTGAAGCTGTACAGTGGAAAACTCACTTTTTATTCTTGTTTTTGTTTCCCACGGGGAAAGCCCCCGTCTAAAGTTAAATCCAGTTTTAACTCCCGGCCCAGCACTTCACATATCAGCCGGGATACTGACACCCCGCGGGCCGCGGCGGCGGCTTGGATAGCCTCTTTGTGCTCAATGGGTACATTCGCAACCATCTGATAATACCGGCGGCGATGGAAGTCATTGACCGCCTTTTGTGAATATGCCATATTTGGACTCCCTTAAGCGCTCAAAAACGTTACCGTTCCAGCATCTTTTTCAGGTATTGGCCCGTGTAGGAGGCCGGACACTCTGCCACCTCTTCCGGGGTGCCCGCCACCACAATACTCCCGCCGCCGTCGCCCCCCTCGGGGCCCAGATCAATGATGTGGTCGGCGGTCTTGATGACATCCAGATTGTGCTCAATGACCACCACCGTGTTGCCCACCTCCACCAGCTTTTGGAGCACCTCAATGAGCTTGTGGACATCGGCGGTGTGGAGGCCGGTGGTGGGCTCGTCCAGAATATAGATTGTCTGGCCAGTGGAGCGCTTGGAGAGCTCGGTGGCCAGCTTCACCCGTTGGGCCTCGCCGCCGGAGAGGGTGGTGGAGGGCTGGCCCAGCTTCACATAGCCCAGCCCCACCTCATAGAGGGTCTGGACCTTGTTGTAGAGCCGGGGCAGATTCTCAAAAAAGCCCAGCGCCTCTTCCACCGTCATCTCCAGCACTTCGTGGATGTTCTTGCCCTTGTACCGGACCTCCAGCGTCTCCCGGTTGTAGCGCTTGCCCTTACAGACCTCGCAGGGCACATAGATGTCGGGGAGGAAGTGCATCTCAATTTTCAAAAGGCCGTCGCCGGAGCAGGCCTCACACCGCCCACCCCGCACATTGAAGGAGAACCGGCCAGGGCCATAGCCCCGGGCCTTGGCGTCCTGGGTGGAGGCGAAGAGCTCCCGGATGTCATTGAAAAGCCCCGTATAGGTGGCGGGGTTGGAGCGGGGGGTGCGGCCAATGGGGGACTGGTCAATGGCAATCACTTTGTCCAAAAATTCCTCCCCCACGATGGCGGCGTGCTTCCCCGCCCGGGTTTTGGCCCGGTTCAAATCGGCGGCCAGACGCTTATAGAGGATTTCATTCACCAGAGACGACTTCCCGGAGCCGGACACGCCGGTCACACAGGTGAAGGTCCCCAGGGGGATGGACACATCCACATGGCGCAGGTTGTTCTCCGCCGCACCCCGGATGGTGAGAAAGTGGCCGTTGCCCGCCCGCCGCTGGTTGGGCACGGGAATCTGCTTCCGGCCGGAGAGGTAGTCGCCGGTAATGGAGCCGGGGGTGTTCATCACCTCTTCGGCGGTGCCCGCCGCCACCACTTCCCCGCCGTGGACCCCCGCGCCGGGGCCGATGTCCACAATATAGTCGGCGGCGCGCATGGTGTCCTCGTCGTGCTCCACCACCAGGAGGGTATTGCCCAAATCTCTCAAATGCTTCATGGTGTCCAGAAGCATGTCGTTGTCCCGCTGGTGGAGGCCGATGGAGGGCTCGTCCAGAATATAGAGCACCCCCATCAGAGAGGAGCCAATCTGGGTGGCCAGGCGGATGCGCTGGCTCTCGCCGCCGGAGAGGGTGGCCGCCGACCGGCTGAGGGTGAGGTACTGGAGGCCCACGCTCTGTAAGAACCCCAGACGGGACTTGATCTCTTTCAAAATCCGCTGGGCAATGCGCATTTTCTGCTCGCTGAGCTCCAGATGCTCCACAAAGTCCAGGGCGTCTGTCACCGATTTGCGGCAGAAGGTGTCAATGTCAATACCCCCCACCGTGACGGCCAGCGCCTCCTTCCGCAGGCGGCGGCCGCCGCAGTCGGGACAGGGCCGGTCACTCATGCACTCCTCCAAATCCCGGCGGGCGGCGTCGGACTGCGTCTCCTTGTACCGCCGCTCCAGGTTGTTGCACACCCCCTCAAAGGGCTGCATGAGGGTGCCTTTGCCGTTCTCCCGCTCGTAGGTGAGCTTTAACTTTTCCCCCTTGGTGCCATAGAGGATGATGTCCAGCACTTCCGGCGGAAAATCCTTCACCGGGGTGGAGAGCTTGAAGTGGTACTGCTTGGCCAGAGCCTCAAAGTACATCCGGGCGATGCCGTCCCCCTTGATGTTGTTCCAGCCGGTGGCGGTGATGGCCCCCTCCAGAATGGACAATTCTTTGTTGGGGATGATGAGGTCGGGGTCCACCTTCCGCTGGGCCCCCAGGCCAGTACAGGTGGGACAGGCTCCGTAGGGGTTATTGAAGGAGAACATGCGGGGGGAGAGCTCCTCAATGGAAATGCCGCAGTCCTCACAGGCGTAGTTTTGGGAGAAGAGGATATCCCGATCCTCCCCCACAATGTTGATGACCACCAGGCCGCCGGCCAGATTGGAGGCCACCTCCACGCTGTCGGTGAGCCGCCGGGCGATGTCCGGCCGGATGACCAGCCGGTCCACCACAATTTCAATGGTGTGCTTTTTGTTCTTGTCCAGCGCAATCTCCTCGGTGAGGTCGTAGAGGGAGCCGTCCGCCCGGCAGCGGACATAGCCGGACTTGCGGGCATCCTCCAGAATCTTCTGGTGGGTGCCCTTTTTGCCCCGCACCACCGGGGCCATCACCTGAATCCGTGTGGCCTCCGGGAGGGCCAGAACCTGGTCAATAATCTGGTCAATGGTCTGCTGCTGGATCTCCTTGCCGCACTTGGGGCAGTGGGGGGTGCCCACCCGGGCCCAAAGGAGGCGGAGATAGTCATAGATCTCCGTCACAGTGCCCACGGTGGAGCGGGGATTTTTGCTGGTGGTCTTTTGGTCAATGGAGATGGCGGGAGAGAGGCCGTCAATATAGTCCACATCGGGCTTCTCCATCTGGCCCAAAAACATCCGGGCATAGGAGCTCAGCGACTCCACATACCGCCGCTGCCCCTCGGCGTAGATGGTGTCAAAGGCCAGGGAGGACTTCCCGCTGCCCGAGAGGCCGGTGAGTACCACCAGCTTGTCCCGGGGGATGTCCACATCAATGTTTTTGAGGTTGTTTTCCCGTGCGCCTTTGACAAAAATATGGTCGAGCATATCAGGAACTCCTTCATGGAAAAGTCAGGCCAGTTCGGTGAGGCCCAAAATATAAACAACGGCGGCAGATACAGCCAGCACGATCCAGCCCACATAGCGGCTGGACAGCTCCCACTCGCTGGGCTCCGCCCGCTCCGGGTCCCGGATTTGGAAGCGGAGGTTGAAGCGGAAGAGTTCGTCGGCATAGAGCATGGCTACCGCATTTGCTACCACCAGGAATGTGCCAATCCAATAGGCCCAGGGCACCCCCCGGTGTACCAGAGCGGGGGAAAACACAAGGTTCAGAACCTCTGAGGCGTCCGGCTCCAAGGAGGGCTCAACGGGCTGGCCGTCAGCGTCGTACTGGATTCCGTCCACAGAGATGGAGAGGGTCGGGCGAAGTGTGCCGCTGTCCTGGTCCACCAGATAGTCAAAGCTCCCATCCAGGAACCAGCCGCCCCGGAACAGAATCTCCCCGTCCCGCCGCACCTCCACGCCGGTAAGCACCTCGCTCATATCGTTCCCCTCCGGCACAGCGGTGGAATCCTCTGTGACCGTGTAGGAGACGGGGATGCTTTCGCCGGCCTGGAACACCAGCGTCTGATCGGGGGAGACTGTGAGGGAGACAGGCGTCCCGTCCACCTTGCCGGAGTAGACAATATTTTCCCCCTGAACACTCCGCAGCAGCAGGGCGCCCCGGTAGGAGACCCCCGTCTGCCTGGTAAAAATCGGATAGAGAACCGAAAACACCACCAGCAGAACAGCCTGAAACAGGAACAGGACCTGTTGAAAACGGTTGAGCTTCTTCCAGCGCGTCATCTGGAACTCCTCCTTTCCAATAAGAGGCCTTAGCGGCGGCGGGAGCGGCGGGGACGGGGCTGGCGGTTCTGCCACAGCCGCAGACCCAGCCCAACGGCGAAGAGGATGCCCCCCACCACCGCGTCCACCTGTCCGGCCCGCAGCCAGCCCAGAGCGGCGGCCTTCTCTTCCAGGGAGGCCCCCTCCTCCGGATGGCCGGCGAGCACCGCTGCAAACAGGATGCCCAGCAGCAACAGAAGGATACCGGAACAGATGGCAGTGGAATAGAGGATTTCCAATCTCTTTTTCATAGCAAACACGCCCTTTCTCTCTGTTGGGTGGTTTATAAGCCCCTCAGGACTGCCCCCGCAGCTCGATGATGCGGTCACGGAGGACGGCGGCATACTCAAACTCCAACCGCTTGCTGGCCTCTTTCATCCTCCCACACGGCAAATGCCGTGTGGGGACCCGGAATGCTTTGACCTGCTCGGGCCGAGTGAATCGGCCCTGCGCCAAGGTTTTGCCTGCGGCAAAACGCTTGTACGGCGCAAGCGCCGCCCCGCCTTGCGGGGCCCCAAGGAGAAGAACGAGGCTAAGACTGGCCCCGCAGCTCGATGATGCGGTCACGGAGGACGGCGGCATACTCAAACTCCAACCGCTTGCTGGCCTCTTTCATCTCCTTTTCCAGCTTCTTGATGGCCTCTTCCCGCTGGGCACGGGTCAGCTTGCCCTGGCTCTGGGCGGTCCGGTCGGCCTTCTCCTCCTCCGAGAGGCGGATCAGCTCCCGCACCGACTTAATAACCGTTTTGGGCACAATGCCGTGCTCCCGGTTGAAAGCGTCCTGTTTGGCCCGGCGGCGCTCCGTCTCGTCAATGGCCCGGCGCATGGAGGGGGTGATAGAATCGGCGTACATGACCACCAGCCCCTCGGCGTTGCGGGCCGCCCGGCCAATGGTCTGGATGAGGGAGGTCTCCGAGCGGAGGAAGCCCTCCTTGTCGGCGTCCAGAATGGCCACCAGGCTCACCTCCGGCAAATCCAACCCCTCCCGCAGCAGGTTGATGCCCACCAACACATCAAAGGCCCCCATGCGCAAATCCCGGATGATCTCCATACGCTCGATGGTGTCAATGTCGTGGTGCATATAGCGCACCTTGATGCCCGCCCCCTGGAGGTAGGTGGTCAAATCCTCCGCCATCTTTTTGGTCAAGGTGGTGACCAGCACCCGCTCTTTCCGCTCGGTGCGGGCGTTGATCTCCCCGATGAGGTCGTCAATCTGTCCCTCCACCGGGCGCACCTCAATGCGGGGGTCCAAAAGGCCGGTGGGCCGGATGACCTGCTCCACAATCTGCCCCGAGCGGGTGCGCTCGTACTCGCCCGGCGTGGCGGAGACGTAGATCACCTGATTTACTCTCTGTTCAAACTCCTCGAATTTCAACGGACGGTTATCGAACGCACAGGGCAGGCGGAAGCCATAGTCCACCAGGGTGGTCTTACGGGCCCGGTCGCCGTTGTACATGGCCCGCACCTGAGGGAGGGTAACGTGGCTCTCGTCAATGAAGAGCACAAAGTCCTTGGGGAAGTAGTCCAGCAGGGTATTGGGCGGGGAACCCACGGGCCGCCCCTCAATGACGCGGGAGTAGTTCTCAATGCCAGAGCAATAGCCCAGCTCCTGCATCATCTCCACATCGTACATCACCCGCTGCTTGAGGCGCTGGGCCTCCACCAGCTTGCCCTCTTTTTCAAAGAAGGCCACCCGCTCCTCCAGCTCTTTGTAAATCTCCCCCACGGCCGCGTCCATCTTCTCCTTGGGGGTGACATAGTGGGTGGCGGGCCAGATGGGCACATGGGTCAGGCGGCGGATGGGGGCGCCGGTGACCACGTTAATCTCACTGAGCTGTTCAATCTCATCCCCGAAGAACTCCACCCGGATGGCGGAATCCTTCCAGTAGGCGGGGTAGACCTCCACCGTGTCCCCTCGCACCCGGAACATATTGCGCTCAAAGGCGATGTCGTTGCGCTCATAGCGGATTTCGACGAGGCGCTTTAAAAGCTCGTCCCGCTCCATGGTGTTGCCCACCCGGAGGGAGACCATCATCTTGGCAAAGTCCTCCGGCTCGCCCAGGCCGTAGATGCAGGACACGGACGACACCACAATCACATCCCGCCGCTCCAGCAGGGCGCAGGTGGCGGAGAGGCGCAGGCGGTCAATCTCCTCATTGGTGGCGGCGTCCTTTTCAATATAGGTGTCCGTGTGGGGAATATAGGCCTCCGGCTGGTAGTAGTCGTAGTAGGAGACAAAGTATTCCACCGCGTTGTAGGGGAAAAACTCCTTGAACTCGGAGCAGAGCTGGGCGGCCAGCGTCTTATTGTGGGCCAGCACCAACGTGGGCCGCTGGATGCGCTCAATGGTCTTGGCCATGGTGAAGGTCTTGCCCGAGCCGGTGACCCCCAGCAGGGTCTGCTCCTGGAGCCCCATCTCCACCCCGCGGGCCAGGGCCTCAATGGCCTGGGGCTGGTCGCCCGCCGGCTGATAGTCGGATACCACCTGGAAGTCCGGCATATGCTCCCTCCTTGTCGTTTTATCATGATCCGAAAACAGAGCGCGGGGCGACGTGTCCCCACATCTCCCCGCGTCCGAGGCACGTCCATTGTATCAGAACGCGCGTTCTATTTCAAGTATCAGATGGAGGCGAAAAAACCGCTGTCCCGCAGGGACACCGCATCGTCGTCGCTGAAAATGAGGTGGTCCAGCAGCTCCACCCCCACCCGGGAGAGGACCTCATAGAGGTGCCGGGTGGTCGCCTTGTCCTCCGGCGAGGGAAAGGCCAGGCCGGAGACATGGTTGTGCGCCAGAATGAGGGAGGTGGCGTTGAGGGAGAGGGCGGCCTCCACAATGAGGCGGGTGGTGACCTCCACAGCATTCACATTGCCCTCCGCCACCTGCCGCACCCCCAGCACCTTATGCTTGCCGTCCATACACAGCACACACACCCGCTCATTCCGCGCCCCGAAAAAGCTGGGCCGCAGCAGCGCACAGGCGGTGGTTGTCCCATCCACAATATCCTCCAGGCTGGCCCGGGCGGTGAGGTAGCGCCCGCCCAGTTCCTTGACGCACTTGAGCAGCACGGCGGCGTGCTCCCCCACCCCCTTGACCTTCTGCAGCTCCTCCGGCGTGGCGTCCAGCACCCCGGCCAGAGAGCCAAAGTGCTCCATCAAATCGTGGGCCAGGGGGTTGGTGTCGCTGCGGGGGTTGGCGTAAAAGAGGAGCAGCTCCAGCACCTTGTGGTCGGGAAAGGAGTCGGGCCGGGCCAGAAATTCCGTTTTCAGCCGCTGGCGGTGGCCGTCGTGGATGCCCATGGCTGGCCCTCCTTACTTATCGGGCGCCGTACTCCTTCAGGTAGGCCTCCATTTTGCCCTTCATCTCATCGTCAATATACACCTTGCCGTCAATCTCCTTGTTGTGGAGGAAGGCGATGATCTCCCGGACGGTGACAATGGGGTAGACAGCGATGCCGTAGTCCTCCCGCAGCTCGTCCAGGGTGGAGCAGTCTTTGGTGCCCCGCTCCATCCGGTCCACCGAGACAATGAGGGCCTTCATGTTCACCTTGGCCACATGCTTGAAGAGCTCGATGGTCTCCCGCACGGCGGTACCGGCGGTCACCACATCCTCCACGATGACCACGTGGTCCCCGTCCTGGGGCTTATAGCCCACCATGGAGCCGCCCTCGCCGTGGTCCTTGGCCTCCTTGCGGTTGAAGCAGTAGGGCAGGTCCCGGTCGTAGTTGCGGTACAGGGAGGCGGCGGCAGTCACCGCCAGCGGAATC
>DXDX01000072.1 GCA_019115265.1 Candidatus Flavonifractor merdigallinarum
TTAGCCCGGTTGCGCATTGGGGGGAGTGCAGAGGGGGCAGCGCCCCCTCTGCGCTTTCTTTCCCACCGCTTTCTTTGGCAAAGAAAGCGGTGCTCCCGCTGAGTAAGCGGCCCGCGCGGCGAGCGCAAAAATCCCCGGCTTGGCCGGTGTCTTTCACCACACCACCTGGTCCAGAATGCCTGTGAGGCGGGCGATGGCAATGCCGTAGTTGGTCATAGGGATGTGCTGGGCCTGAGCGGCAGCCAGACGGGAGAGGACGTATTTGCGGTTGAACATACACGCCCCACAGTGAATAATCAAATCATAGGACGACAAATCCTTGGGCCAGTCCGCCCCGGCCACCACATCCACCCGGAGAGAAGGCCCCACCCGTTTGCGCAGGAGGGCGGGAATTTTCACCCGGCCAATATCCTCCTCCAGCGGGGCGTGGGTACAGGCCTCCGCAATGAGCACCCGGCTCTCCGGGGTGAGGGCCTCAATGGCCGCAGAGCCGGACACAAAGGCGTCCATATCCCCCTTATAGGCCGCAAAGAGCACCGAAAAGGAGGTCAGCAGGCTCTCCTTGGGCTTGGCGGCGGCCACCTGGGGGAAGCACTGGGAGTCGGTAATGATGAGTTTAGGCGGCTTGGCCAGTGTGGACAGGGCCTGGCTCAGTCCCCCGGCGGTGGTACACACTACCGTGCAGGTGTGGTCCAGCAAATCCCGGATGGTCTGCACCTGGGGCAGAATCAGCCGCCCCTTGGGGGCCTGGATGTCCTGGGGCATGACCAGCAGCACCGTGTCCCCCGGCTCCACCAGACGCCCGGTGAGGGCGGGCTGCTGGAACCCCTCAGGGATGAGGCGCACCAGAGCGGCGCGCAAATCCTCAATCCCTTCGCCGGTGCGGGCGCTCACTACCACGGCGTTCTCGCGCAGCGCATCGGGCAGGGAGCTCAGCGGGTCCGCCCACCGGTCCGCCTGATTGCACACGGTGAGGAAGGGAATTTTCTTTTTTTGCAGCACCGCCGCCCAGCTCAAATCCTCCTGAGTGGGCGGCGCGGCCAGGACCAAAAGGGCCACGTCCGCCCGCTCCAGCGTCTCCTGAGTGGCCTCCACCCGCAAGGTACCCAGCTCACCCACATCGTCATAGCCGGCGGTGTCAATGAAGAGCACCGGGCCGATGGGGTGGAGCTCCATAGCCTTGCGCACCGGGTCGGCGGTGGTGCCCGCCACGTCGGAAACCAGGGCCACCGGCTGGCCGGTGAGGGCGTTAATAAGGCTGGACTTGCCTGCATTGCGCCGGCCATACAGGGCGATATGCAGCCGCTCGGCCTGGGGGGTCTGGGTCAGGCTCATGGCATCTCCCCCCTTAGAAGCGGAAGTCCCGCATTCCGCCGTCCATATCCTTCAGGTGGCGGAGCACCGTCTCCTTCACCTTGGGATTGGTGATGGTGTCAATCTCCCGCTCAATGAGGGCGATGCCCTTCTGGTAGGTGTCGGGGGAGGCGTAGTCCTCCAGATACTCCTTCAAGGTCATGAGGGCGTTGGGGTGGCAGCAGTTGACAATCTGGCCGCTCTTACAGAGCTTCATAAAGCGGTCGCCGGTGCGCCCCTCCCGGTAGCAGGCGGTGCAGAAGGAGGGGATATATCCCCCATCCAGCAGCCAGTTCACCACCTGGTCCAGGGTGCGGTTGTCGCTGACCTCAAACTGGCTGGAGTCCTCCTCCTCGCCGCCGTCGGCGTAGCCGCCCACGCTGGTGCGGGAGCCGCCGGAAATCTGGGACACGCCCAGGTGCAGCACCTTCTCCCGGCACGCTTTGCTCTCACGGGTGGAGATAATAAGGCCGGTATAGGGCACCGCAATGCGGAGAATGGCCACAATCCGGGCAAAGAGCTCATCGCTGATGCCGTTGTCGAACTCGTCGGGGTCGATGTCGTCTGCCCGGCGCACACGAGGCACGCTGATGGTGTGGGGGCCCACCCCGTGGACCGCCTCCAGGTGCTCGGCGTGCATGAGCAGGCCCACAAAGTCATATTTATAGAGGTTCAGGCCGAAGAGCACCCCGCAGCCCACGTCGTCAATGCCGCCCTCCATGGCCCGGTCCATGGCCTCGGTGTGGTAGGCATAGTTGCTCTTGGGGCCAGTAGGGTGGAGGTATTCATACTGCTTTTTGTTGTATGTCTCCTGGAAGAGGATGTAAGTACCGATGCCCGCCTCTTTGAGCTTGCGGTAGTTTTCCACCGTGGTGGCGGCGATGTTCACATTCACCCGGCGGATAGCGCCGTTTTTGTGCTTGATGCCGTAGATGGTCTGGATGCTCTCCAGCACATAGTCGATGGGGCAGCGCACCGGGTCCTCTCCGGTCTCCAGCGCCAGACGCTTGTGCCCCATGTCCTGAAGGGCCACCACCTCCCGCACAATCTCCTCCTGCGTGAGCTTTTTGCGGGCGATGTGCTTGTTCTGACCGTGGTAGGGGCAGTAGCGGCAGCCGTTGACACAGTAATTGGACAGGTACAGGGGGGCGAACATCACAATGCGGTTGCCATAGAACTTCTGCTTGATCTCCATAGCCAGCTTTTCCATCTTGGCGATAAGCTCCGGGTCGTCGCACTCCAGCAGCACCGCGGCCTCCCGGTGGGTGAGGCCCTTGCAGTCTCTGGCCCGCTCCAGCAGAGACTCCACCAGGGCGCGGTCATTCTTATGGGCGGCGGCATAGTCCAGGGTCTCCTGAATTTCCGCATCATCAATAAACTCCGTAGCAACCAGGGATTTTACATTGTAAGCCATTTCCTTTAACCTCTTTTCTCTCTCACGGCACTCAGCATGGCACCCGTCCCAGCGCCCGGACCTGTTCCTCCAGCGTCCGGCGCTGCTCCACAATGTGGGTGTCCGCCAAGGGGGCGGGGTAAATCTCATACTTACGCTTGTAGCGGGTGGGGGTCACTTTCAGCATAACCACATTGGCCCCGCAGGAAAAGACATCGCTCTTCTCCCCGGCGCTGCGCACTCCAAGGGCGGTGGTGGCGGGGAGGTTGGCTTTGGGCAGCAGGAGCCGGGCCAGCGCCACACAGCGCTTGGTGCGCTCGGTGCTGCCGGGGGCGGCATCCCGGAGGGGGGTGTCCGGGTGGGGAAGAAACGGCCCCATGCCCGCCATGTCACAGGGGATGGCGGCCAGGGTCAGCAGATCTTGGGCCAGCGTTTTTACGGTCTGGCCGGGCAGGCCCACCATAAACCCGCCCCCTGTCTCATAGCCCAGCTCTTTCAAATCCCGGAGACACCGCAGACGCGCTTCCAGCGTTCCGTCCGGGTGGAGGGCGGCGTAGAGAGCCGGGTCGGCCGTCTCATGCTTGAGGAGGTAGCGGTCCGCCCCGCAGGCGCGGAGGTGGGCGTAGTCCTCTCTGGGCATCTCTCCACAGCTGAGGGTGATGGCCAAATCGGTTTTCTCCTTAATTTCCCGCACGATCTGGCCCAGAAGCTCCGGCGTGTACCAGGGGTCCTCCCCCGACTGCATCACCAGTGTGCGGTAGCCCGCCCGGTGGGCGGCAAGGGCGGTGTCCACAATCTCCTCGGGGGTCATGCGGTAGCGCTCCACCTGTGTGCGGGCGGCACGCAAGCCGCAGTAGGCGCAGTTCCGGCGGCACACGTTGGAGAACTCCAGCAGCGCCCGCAGATGGACGGTATCCCCCACCGCCTCCTGCCGCACCTGGTTGGCCCGGCGGTAAACGGGGGAAAAGTCCTCCAGATTCAGCAAATCCTCCAGCTCCTGGGCCGAGAGGGCAGGCTTATTCCCCATGGGCGGGGGCTTTGGAGTAAGTAGCCTTGGCGGACACGCCCTCCAGCATCCCCAGCTTGCCCGACAGGGCGCTGATGACCTCGGTGGGGGCGTCAATGATGATGCTGATGATATTCACCTTGCGCTGGCGGTAGGGAATCCCCATCCGGCCCACAATGTACTCCCCATACTCATGGAGAATGGCGTTGAGCTGCTCGGTGCTGTCGGGGTTTTCCACAATAATGCCGATGACGGCGAGGCGGGTCTCCATACAAAATCGCTCCTTTTTTCTAATCTGGCAAAAAACAAACGCCCTGGTACACTGTACCAGGGCGTGGGACGGTATGCCGCAGGACCGGGGCCAGGTTGGCCCAGGTCTGAGGGGTTGCCCGCTGCCTTATCCGTCAGGGAAATTTTCTCCCGTCCGGCTCAGTACAGTTCGCAGTTTGCCGTTTCCGTTGGCCTGGGGACTGCTCCCGGAGCCGCAGGAAAATTATACTCCTTAGTATAGCAGAAATTTTCCAAAGTGCAAGGGGGGATTTGGAAAAGTTCAGCGCTCCATTTTCCAGAAGGCCACGCTGTACGGGGGCAGCTCACTGCCGCCGCCAAAGTCGTGAGGGGCGCCGGTGATGAGGTCCTCCGCCCTGCCGCAGCCGGCGTCAAAGTGGGCCACATAGGGTACATTGTCGGCGTTCACCGCCACCAGCACCCGCTCGCTGTCGGTGCGCCGCTCAAAAATAATCTGCCGGTTGGTGAGGACCACGTTGCGGTAGTTCCCGTAGCACAGGGCGTTGCTCCCCTTCCGGGCCGCCGCCAGGCGGGCAATCCAGGCGGTGAGCTCGTTGGACTCGGGCTTCTGGATAGCCGGGCGGAGGGCGTCGTCGCTGCCGTTCTCCTTGCGCCCCTCGATGCCCCACTCACTGCCGTAGTACAGGGCAGGCACGCCGGGCATTCCAAAGAGAATGCCATAGGCCAGGGGCAGGTGCTCCTTCCGCTCCAGCATGGAGGCGATGCGGGTGACATCGTGGTTGTCCAGGAAGGAGAGCAGGTGCTTTCCTTTATATAAGGTCCACTGCTCCGGCCCGAACTGCCGGGCCAGGGAGTGTCCAATCTCGAAGAGATTCATGGAGTTAAAGCTGGAGTACAAGCCCTTGTAACACTCATAGTTGGTCACCGAGTGGCACATCTCGTCATTCATCCAGCGGTTGTAGTCCCCGTGGAGAGTCTCTCCAATGAGCACAAAGTCCTCTTTCAGCGAGGCGGTAAAGGAGCGCAGCTGCTTGAGAAACTCCGGCGGCAGCGAGTAGGCCACATCCAGGCGCAGGCCGTCAATGCCAAACTCCTCTACCCAGCCCCGGATGGCCTCAAACTGGTGCTCCACCACTGCCGGGTTCTGGAGGTTGAGCTTCACCAGCTCCATATGGCCCTCCCAGCCCTCATACCAGAAGCCGTCGTTGTAGTTGGAGTTGCCGTCAAAGCTGATGTGGAACCAGTCCTTATAGGGGCTGTCCCAGCGGCGCTGCTGTACATCCCGGAAGGCCCAGAAGCCCCGGCCCACATGGTGAAAGACCCCATCCAGCAGCACCCGCAGCCCGGCGGCGTGGAGAGCGTCACAGACCTTCTTAAAGTCCTCATTGGTGCCCAGGCGGCAGTCCACCGTGCGGAAATCCCGGGTGTCATAGCCGTGCCGGTCGCTCTCAAAGAGGGGGTTGAAGAGGACCGTGTCCGCCCCTGTGTCCTTGATATGTTCCACCCAGTCCAAAATGCGCAAAATACGGTGCTCTGTCACCCCGTCATTTTCCCGAGGCGCGCCGCACAGACCCAGGGGATAAATTTGATACAGGACCGCCTCGTCAAACCACATAATCGATTACCTCCAAACAGCCGACTGCTTCGGCTTTTTCCACAACGGTTAGTATACCAGACCCGACCCAGAATTACAACTCTCAGCCCCGCAGAACTTCGCGCACCTGCATCAGCGTAAAGCCCAGAAGGTTCTGGCCGGTCCACTCCTCCATGTCAAAGCGCCGCTCGTCGGTCATGGAGAGCCCGATGCCCCAGATTTTGTCCTGCACCGCGCACTCCGCCAGAAGGTCATCCTCGGTGGCCAGCAGCCGCGCTTTCAGCTCCTCATTCTGCCGGAATTTCTCCAGCAGACCCCGATAGACCACAATCTGCCGGATGCCATTCCAAACGGTGCCATTATAATGGTGTACCTCCCGGCCCAGAGCTTTGATTTTTCCCACATTGTCCGTATTTAAAATCTGCGCTGCGATTTCCTCATCGTGAAACCGCACCGCCTTCTGGTGCATCATGTACTGCTCCAGGGAGGAATAGGATATTCCATCCACACAAAACTCCGACAGGTACCAGTTGCTCAGGTACCCATTGATCTCATCGGGATTGTGGAAACAAACCACACGTCTCATCTCGTTGCCTCCTCACAACATGTTTCCTTTAGACCAAATCCGGCTCACACATCCTGCGCCAAAAGAAATCCCTCTGCTTCATCGCCTTGGCATC
>DXDX01000073.1 GCA_019115265.1 Candidatus Flavonifractor merdigallinarum
CTGAGGCAATCTGTGGTATCATATCGTTATAAATATACATTCCTGTACGGAACCTGCAAAAGCCCGGTTTCCCTTCCCTGGGCAAGCCATTGTTTGGAGGTATCTGGCATGAAGATCGGAATTATTGCAACCTATCACGACATGGTGATCACTGCGGAAAAATTGAAAAAGCGCACCGGGGTGGAGTTCCTGATCAGTGAGGCCACCTATGACGCAGGCGTCCAGGAGGCCAGCCGGATGCAGGAAGAGGGGGCGGATGTTATCATCAGCCGGGGCGCCACCCTCCACTATATTGAGGAGCAGTGCTCCATCCCCACGGTGAGCTGTGCCTACGGCGCTATGGACCTCATTTACGCGCTCCAGACAGCCAAACAGTGCGGAAACCACATCGGCGTCATCACCTATGCCCCAGTTCCGGTAGAAAAAGAGGTCATTGAGGACCTCTTTCAGACGGAGATCACCTTTCTGGACGGCTATGATAACCCACAGCGCAACCTGCGGTGCGTCATGGGTATGAAGGAACGGGGCATTGATGTGGTGGTGGGGGGCGGCATGACCGTCCAGGTGGCCCAGATTCATGGACTGAAAAGCGTCCTCATTGCCACCCGGCCGGAGACGCTGGAAAACGCGGTAGACGAGGCCATTCACATGGTCAACATTATTCAGAGGGACAGAATGGAGCTGGAACAGATCAGTCAAATTATCCGCTATGCCTCAGACGCCATTCTTTTGACGGAGCTGTCCGGGAATATTCTGATGGCCAACACCGGAGCCAAGGAGCTGCTGGCCAGTCTCTCCGGCGGGCAGGATATCCACTCTCTGGAGGAACTGCCGGAGCTGGGGGCGCTGTTAAAGCGGGTGCGCACCGGAAAATCCTACCAGGCGGAGCTGTACACCGTGGGGGAGGAGATGCTGCTGTGCAGCCAGCAGCCCATCTGGATTTCCGGCCACCTCACCGGCATGGCCCTCTTCTTGCAGCACATCTCCCGCATCCAGAAGCTGGAGCAGAACATCCGCACCCACCTCTATAAAAAGCCCGGCCTCCGCTACACGCTGGAGTCCTGTGTGGGAGAGAGCGAGGGCATCCGCAAGTGCCGGAAAATGGTCCGCGCCTACGCAAACTTTGACTCCACCGTTTTGATTATCGGCGAGTCGGGCACCGGCAAGGAAATTATGGCCCAGAGTCTCCACAACCTCAGCCCCCGGCGCAGCCAGCCCTTTGTGGCGGTCAACTGCAACGCCATTGAGAGCACCCTTCTGGACAGCGAGCTCTTTGGATACGCCGAAGGGGCATTCACCGGGGCGAAGCGGCACGGCAAGGCCGGCCTCTTTGAGCTGGCCCACAAGGGCACCATTTTCCTAGACGAGATTGGCAGTGTATCGAAAAACTTGCAGGCCAAACTGCTGCGGGTGCTCCAGGAGAAGGAGGTGTGGCGGGTGGGGTCAGACAGCCCTATTCCGGTGGATGTGCGGGTGCTGGCCGCCACCAACAGCGACTTGTGCCCCAAGGTACAGCGGGGGGAGTTCCGCCTGGACCTCTTTTACCGCCTGTGTGTGCTGGATTTGCGTCTGCCGCCCCTGCGGGAGCGAAGCGACGATATTCCGCTTCTCCTCCAGCACTTCTGCCGTCTCTACGGCCTGGACCCCGCCGCTATTCCCCACGACATCCTCCGGGAGATGATGGTCTATGAGTGGCCGGGCAATGTGCGGGAGCTCCAGAATTTTGTGGAGCGGCTGAGCCTCCTCTACCCCCAGCTCTCGGCGGAAGATGTGTGGAACTCGTGTCTCACCACTGGACAGCGCATCTTTAATCCTCCCTCCCTCGCTCCCCGCAGCGACGAGCTGTTGGTGCACAAGGGCACCTTACAGGAGATGACCGACCAGCTGTTATTGAAAATGTATGAGGAATGCGGCGGAAACAAGAGCGTTCTGGCCGACACTCTGGGCGTGAGCCGGGTTACCGTGTGGAACAAATTGGGGCGGCTGCTCCATGAGGACAAAGGGGACTCCACACAGTCCAATCCGTCTTCCTAAAAAGGTGGAGTGGGGAATGTTTCGTTCCCCGCTCCACTCCTCGTTGCATAAAATGGGCGGCCCTATCAATGGGCCGCCCGTTTTTATGTTCCACCACTTTCTTTGGCACAGAAAGCTATGTTCCGACTGCCTGAGGTACGGAACCTTCAAGGCTTCTTCGGCTCAAAGACGCTGTTTTTGATATACACCACACCGTCCATAATCTTCCGGGCAGTGCGGTAGAAGGCGGCCCGGGTAATCACAATTTTCCCGTCCCGCTCCTCAGCGGCGGCCTCCACTGGAATGACGCCCGCCGGGTGGCCGATGCGCAGCACCGTCTCCTTCCGGGCCTCCTCCGAAAGCTGCTCCCAGAGTACGCTGCCCGGAATGCGGGCGGCACAGCCGGTGCAGACGGTGCCGGTGCCCGGATAGGTCTTGTGCATCTTGAGCATGAACAGCAGACGGGAGACCACATCAATCTCCTCCCGCTCCACATGCCGCCCATTGTAGCAGTCGTAGCTCTGGGGCGGACTGACGATGGCGAAGAAGGGCACATAGGGACTCTTGGCCGCGGCGTCCTCCTCCCGCTCCACCAGGCCAAAGCGCACCGCCGCCCGGGCCCGAATCATCTCGATGGTGTCCATGAGGTTCCGGTTGGCCTCAATTTCCGCGGGGGTCTCGATGCCGGTCATCCCTAAGGACTGGGCGGTGATGAACACCAGGGGGTTGCCGGCGTCCACCAGAGAGACCTCAAAGGAACCCTTCTCCCCAAAATCAAAGACATCTTTGGGGTTGCCGGTGGGCAGCAGCGCGCCGGTCTGGGCGCCCTGGGTATCGCTGAAATCCAGGGTAATCCGGCTGCCGGTACCGGGTACGCCGTCAATGGCAAAGTCGCCGTCCGCCCGGGCCCGGCCGTCCTTCACCGGCACTTCCGCCACAATCACATTGTCCGTGTTGGTCAGGTGGATGCGCACGGTGGTCACCGGCTCCACCGCCCGGACCAGACCGGCATCAATCGCGAAGGGCCCCACGCCGGAGGAGATGTTGCCGCAATTGCCCTTGTAGTCCACCAGGGGTGCGGTGTAGCTCACCTGTCCGAAGGTGTAGTCCACATCGCAGTCCGACCGGGTGGAGGGTCCCACAATGGCCACTTTGGAGGTCAGGGTGTCCGCGCCGCCCAGACCGTCAATCTGCCGGATGTCCACCCCGCCAAAGGCGGCCCGGATCACTTCATCCCGCAGCGGCTGCTCTTTGGGCAGGTCGTTTTCCAGAAAATAGACTCCCTTGCTGGTGCCGCCGCGGACTATGCTGCAGCGGATGGTCTTCATATCAGGATGCATACTCGTCCACTCCTTTTTCGCGTCCGGCGGCCTCCCGTCGGACGGCCCTTATCTCGACTCCCTCTGCTCCAGGGTCGCCACCAGGCCCCCCGCCTCCAGCATGTCCAGCAGCCGCTGGGGCATGGGCACAAAGTGATAGAGCTTGTTCTGGGTCTGGTTTTCAATGGTGCCGGCGGCCAAATCTACCACCAGCCGGTCCCCGTCCCGGATCTCCGCCGCCTCCGGCAGCTCCAGGGCGGGCAGGCCGATGTTGATGGCGTTGCGGTAGAAGATGCGGGCGAAGCTCTTGGCAATGACGGCGGAAATGCCCGCCTCTTTCAAAGCCAGCGGTGCGGTCTCCCGGCTGGAGCCGGAACCAAAGTTGTTCTCCGCCACCAGGATGTCCCCCGGCGCCACCTTGGAGGCAAACTCCGCATCCACTCCCTCCATGGCGTGCTGTGCCATCTCCTGAATGGAGAGCTCCATATATTTCCCGGGGGTGATGATGTCGGTGTTGATATTGTCCCCGTACTTGTGGACAGTCCCCCTCATTTGTTCCAATCTCGGTCCCCTCCTTACAGATACGCTCTCGGGTCGGCCAGTCTGCCCTCCAGGGCGCTGGCCGCCGCCGTGGCCGCGGACGCCAGATACACGTCGCCGTACTTGCTGCCCATGCGGCCAATGAAGTTGCGGTTAGTGGTGGAGACGCACACCTCTCCCTTGCCAATGGTGCCGGAGTGGAGCCCCAGGCAGGCCCCACAGGTGGAGGCCAGAATGGTGGCCCCCGCCTGGGAGAGGGTATCCAGCAGGCCCAGCTGGTTGGCCTCGTTCCACACCAGACGGGACGCGGGAGAGACCAGCAGACGGCAGCCCGGTGCCACTTTCCGGCCCTTCAAGACCTCGGCGGCGGCGGCCAAATCGGACAGCCGCCCGCCGGTGCAGGAGCCGATGTAGACCTGGTCCACCGGCGTCCCGGCCACCAGAGAGACCGCACAGGTGTTGTCCACCTCATGGGGGCAGGCCACCGTGGGGGTGAGCTGTGCAGCGTCAAAGGTGAGGCGCTTGGCGTACTCCGCGTCCGGGTCCGAGCGGAGAAGGGGCGCCTCCCGGGCGTCGGCCACTCCGTGGGCCTCCAGATAGGAAATGGTCTTTTCATCCGCGGGGATGAGGCCCACCTTGGCCCCCGCCTCCACCGCCATGTTGGAGATACAGATGCGCTCATCCATAGGCAGCGCCTCAATGGTGTCCCCCACAAACTCCATCGCCTGGTAGGTGGCGCCCGCATGGCCCACCACACCGATGGTGTGGAGAATGAGGTCCTTGGCCATCACGCCTTTGGAGAGTTTTCCGGTCCACTGGATGAGCTGGGTGGAGGGGACCTTGAACCAGATTTCTCCGGTCACCACCACCCCCAGCATCTCGGTGGAGCCGATACCGGTGCCGAAGCAGGCGAAGGCGCCTGAGGTGCAGGAGTGGGAGTCGGTGCCCACCAGAATGTCGCCGGGGCGGGAGAAGCCCTTTTCCGCCAGCAGCTGGTGGCAGGGTCCCTCCAGCTCATAGAAGTGCTTTACGCCGTGTTCTTTGGCCCACTGGCGACTGAAGCGGACGATTTCCGCCTGGTGCTCGGTAGCGGAGGGGGTGTAGTGGTCGCACACCACCACCACCTTGTCCGGGTTCTTGAGTCCCCGGCCCAGCCGCTCCATCTCACCGGCGATGATGCGGGGACCCAAAATGTCGGTCATCATGGCGCAGTCCACCGGGACCACCACAATCTCGCCGGGGACCACCTGCTCCTTTCCGCACTTGCGGGCCAGGGTCTTTTCAGCCAATGTCATGCCCATCTTCTTCACCTCATGTCCGCGGGAAAATCTTCTGGGCTGTCACCGCGTTAATTTTGCTGTCCCGGCAGCAGCCCACCTTCCCGGTGATGTACTCCGCTGTGGCCAGCACCCGGTCCAGCTGAATGCCGGAAGAGATACCGGCCTCGTTGAGAAAATAGACCAAATCCTCTGTGGCCATATTGCCGGAGGCCCCGGGGGCGAAGGGACAGCCCCCCAGACCGGCCACCGCCGTCTCAAAGCGCTGCACCCCCACCTCCATCGCCGCCAGGGTGTTGGCCATGGCCATTCCCCGGGTGTTGTGGAAGTGGGCCGACCAGAGCACATCCTTCTGGGAGTAGCGGGTCTGGAGGGCGTAGAAGAGCCCCTTTACCTGCTCCGGCATGGCCACACCGATGGTGTCGCACAGGCAGATATCCCGAATGCCCGCCGCCACTACCCCGTCCAGCACAAAGGTGATCTCCTTCATGGACACCTCCCCCTGGAAAGGACAGCCAAAGGCGGTGGCCAAATCCAGCTTGATGTGCAGATCGGGATAGGCCTGGGCGGCGGCGCACAGCTCCTCCAGGGACTGGGCGGGCAGCTTGTTCACATTGCTCTGGTTGTGGGCGGGGCTGGCGGAGATGACCATGGTAATCTGGGAGATACCTGTATCCGCCGCCCGGTCCACCCCCTTTTTGTTGCCCACCAGGGCGTAAAGGCGGTCCCGGTAGCCCGGCTGGGCCAGAAGCGCCTGGGCTACCTCCTGGGCGTCCTTCATCTGGGGGATGGCCTTGGGAGAGATAAAGGAGGTACACTCCAGCA
This sequence comes from Candidatus Flavonifractor merdigallinarum, assembly GCA_019115265.1. Taxonomy (GTDB): domain Bacteria; phylum Bacillota; class Clostridia; order Oscillospirales; family Oscillospiraceae; genus Pseudoflavonifractor_A; species Pseudoflavonifractor_A merdigallinarum. The sequence goes on from DXDX01000073.1 coordinate 5,975, forward strand.
GGGGCACCCCCGCGTCCAGCAGCATCCGGCACACGGTTACTTTCGTCTCGGTGTCAATCCACGGCTGGATGCTCTGGAAGCCGTCCCGGGGGCCCACCTCTACCACGGTAACCGAGGAGGGATAGGGCATTTAAATCACCCCCCTCTGCCGCATGTCCGCCAGCTCCTGGGCAGAGTAGCCCAGCGCGCCGTATACCTCGTCGTTGTCCTGTCCCAGGAGAGGCGCCGGAGTGCGGATGGTGGAGGGGGTGCGGCTCATCTTGATGTGGCAGCCGGTGAGCTTCATCTTTCCGGCCACCGGGTGGTCCACCTCCACAAACATCTCCCGGGCCCCGGCGATGTGGGGGTCCTTGGTGGTGTCGGCAATGGTGTTGATGGGGGCGGCGGGGATACCGGCGTCCAGAATCAGGTTGACCAGCTCGTCCCGGGGATACTGCTTGGTCCACTCCTCCACAATGGGCTTGAGGAGGGCGTGGTTCTCCACCCGCTTGGGGTTGCAGTCAAAGCGGGCATCGGTGATGAGCTCCGGCTGCCCCATCAGGTGGGCCAGCTTCACAAAGAGGCTGTCGTTGCCGCAGGCGATGACCAGTTCGCCGTCGGCACAGAGGAAGGAATCGTAGGGATAGCAGGACTCGTAGCGGTTGCCGATGCGCTCGGGGATGCGCCCGGTGGCCAGATAGATCTGATTGATAATTTCCAGACTGGCCACGGCGGAGTCCACCAGCGCCACATCCACCTTCTGCCCCAGGCCGGTCTCCCGGGCGTTGAGGAGGGCGGCCAGCACGCCGATACACACCGACAGGCCGCCCAGCACATCCGCCATGGCGGTGCCGGTGCGGGTGGGGCCGGTGTTGGGCCAGCCGGTGGTGCTCATCAGGCCGCTCATGGCCTGGCCGATGATGTCGTAGCCGCCCCGGCTGCTGTACGGCCCATAGTGCCCGAAGCCGGAGACACAGCCGTAGACAATCTTGGGGTTGACCCCCTTGAGGGTCTCATAGCCCAGCCCCAGCCGCTCCATCACACCGGGCCGGAAGTTCTCCAGCACCACATCGGCCTTCTTCACCATCTTAAGAAAGGCCTCTTTCCCCTCCGGGGCTTTCAGGTTGAGGGTCACGCCCTTCTTGTTGCGGTTGAGGTTCATGTAGTAGCAGCTCTCCCCGTTGACCATGGGGGCATACTGCCGGCTGTCGTCCCCTTTGCCCACCGCCTCAATTTTAATCACATTCGCTCCCATGTCGGCCAGCATCATCCCGCAGAAGGGGCCGGCCAGAACACGGGTCAAGTCCAATACTGTCACATGTTCCAGCGTTTTTTCCATAATTCTCTCCCATTCTTTCATTCCGTGGCCTGTTCGGGCAGGAGACACTCCTCCAGACTGTGGAGAAGGGGCTCCAGATTGGGCAACGTCTCGATTTGCTCCACACAGCGGAGGAAATCCCCGGCCTTGGCGAGATCCACCGCCCGGCTGGCGCAGTCCTGGAATTTCGCCTGGAGCGCCTGGGGGGAGAGGGGCCGCTCCGGGTCCCCTGTGGCGTAGCGAACCCGCTTTTCCAAGCTGCGCCCGTCGTGCAGGGTGATGCACACCCCCGTCTCCCAGGTGCCGTTGTAATAGGCCCCCTGGGCAATCTCCGGGCAGACCTCCATGTGGATCTTCTGCATCATATCCCGAATGTTTTTATCCTGAATTTCGCTCCCCTCAAATTGGGCCAGGGTCACCTTCCCCAGGCAAAGGGCACAGGCGATGCAGTAATTCATGCTGAATTTTCCCTGGAGTGGGGTCTTGGCCTGGGGGTATTTCAGCAAATCCTGGGCGATGGGCTGACAGTCCACCCGCACCTGTGCCACCTCTTCCGCCCGGAAGCGGTAGGTCTCCTGGAGCTCCAGGGCGGCGTTGATGCCGTTGTGTGTGGCCTTGCAGGAGGGGTAGGGCTTGATGGCCAGTCCGGGGTGGAGAAACTCCGACTTTCCCGCCTCCAAAAAGTCCAGAATGGCCTGCATGTGGAGGGCGCCGGTGGTCACCGAGACATACCCCTCGTCCATCTCAAAAATATCCGGGTTGGCGTCCAGCCCCAGTCGGGCCGCTTTGGCGGCGAAAATCCCGTTGGAGGCGGCCAGTCCCGCATGGAGGGACTTGGTCATGGTGCCAAAATTCCCTTTCAGCCCCGCCGAGCGGCTGGCGGCGATGGAGAAGGCCCAGACAAGCTGCTGCCGGCTGAGGCCCAGCAGCTTTGCCGCCGTCGCCACCGCACCGAAGGTGCCCAAGGTGGCGGTATTGTGCCAACCCCGGCTGTAATGCTCCGGGTTGAGGCCCCGGCCCATCAGGCCCATGACCTCCACACCCACCATGTAGGCCTCCAGTACCGCCGCGCCGGAGGCGCCCACCTCCTCCCCCACCGCCAGAGCGGTAGGGAGAATGACCACGGTGGGGTGGCCGGTGACATTGGTGCTCACGTCATCATAGTCGTGGATGTGGGCGGCCGTGGCGTTGATGAGGGCGGCGGTGCCCGCGTCCGTCCGCAGGCTGCGCACTCCCAGCACCTGCGCTACCGCCCGTCCCCCCTGCTCCTCGGCGTACTGTCTCAGAATTTTGGGGGGCTTCTCCCCCGCCCCGGCCAACAGACACCCCAGACCGTCCTTCCAGGTCATTTTCGCCCGGCGGACCGCCTCCTGGGGACAGGCGTCCAGGCGGAAATCCAAGGTGTAGTCCGCCAGCAGCGCCGTCAGCCGCCTCATGGCTCTCCCTCCTGGAAGAGGGCAATCAGCGCCCCAATGTCCGCCTGCGTCTCCAGCTGGGTACACAGGTCATAGACCTGCCGGGCCCGCTCCGGGGACCAGGTAATCCCGGCGAGCATGTCATACTTCTCCTTCAAATCCGCCTGGGTGGCGGGGCGCTTGGGGTGGGCCTTGCAGTAGGGGACCAGGCAGGTAAAGGTGCGTCCGTCGGTGGTGGTGATAGTGGCCTCACTGGTAAAGCCACTATCGGGGTAGCGCTGGTGGAACTCCGGCTCCGGCTCTACGGCCACTTTCTGCATGTAGGCCAGGAAATCCGGGTCGTGGATGCGCTCCTCGGTGAAGTCGTCCAGCGTCACACGGCGCTGGGTAATGGCAATGGCGATGCAGCAGGGGATACTCAGCCGGGCGGCCAGCACATTGGAGGGGGCGTAGTTCACTCCCTGCCCCTTGGCCAGCGGCGAGAGGCGGATGAGAACGTGGGCAATCTCCTCCGGCTTGAGGTCGTGCTCCAGCACCAAATTCAAGGTGGCCTCAATGCCGGAGTGGCTGCCGTGGATGGTGGGGTACAGCTTGAGGGCGTCCTGCAAAATGGCCCAGTCGGTGCCCAGCCCCTCATCCAGGTAGTCCAGCACTGGCGCGTCGCACATGGCGGCGCAGAAGCCGGTGGGATACTCCAAGAGCCCCACCGGGCCGTTGGCCCCGATGGCGATGAGCTGGGCCGCCATCACCCCCCGCATAGCCGCCCAGGCGGGGTGCAGACTCTTGGAAAAATCCCCCCGATCGATGCAGTAGCGGAACCCGGCGGCCTGGTCGATGCCCAGCCCCAGGGCCATCTCCGTCTCCTGGGCGTCCAGCTTCAGGAGCTTGGCGCAGGCGGCGGCACAGCCAATAGTGCCACAGGTGGCGGTGGGGTGCCAGTATTTATAGTGGCGGTGGACAGCCCCCTTGTTGACGCTGTTGCCCACCCGGGCCGCCACTTCAAAGCCCAGCACAAAGGCGGTGAGGACCTCTTTTCCCGTGGCGCGGCACTTCTCCCCCAGGGACAGCACCGCCCCCAGCAGGCTGGAGCCCAGATGGGCCACCGACTCCAGGTGGGTGTCGTCAAAGTCAATGGTGTGGACCATGCAGCTGTTGGCCAGCGCCGCCGCCAGAGCGGAGACCTTGGTCCCATCCATCCAGATGGTGCTCTCCGGCGCGCCCCCCAGCTCCTTGGCCATGCGGATGATCCAGCCGCACTCCTCCGGCGCCTTGGTATACCCGGCCACCGCACAGCTCAGGGTGTCCAGCATGACCACCTTGGCCCGCTCCACCACCTCCGGCGGCAAATCCTCATAGGCTGTATGGGCCACCAGCTCCGCCAGCTTGCGGGTTTGATCCGGCATGTTCTTCCCCTCCTTACCGCATTTTTCTCACTTGTTTCCCCATTTTGGGCGCACGAAACCAGGCCGACGCCGGAAATCCGCTCGGCTGATTGGGTTAGCAGCGCATTTGCTCACCGGACGCCCTGCGTTCGCTGCCCTGTTTTCCATTGTCTCTGGCGGGGCGTCCCCCGCCGGAGTGTCTGTTCATGATCCGACAATCAGCGAGCGGTTGATGTGGGTAAAGCGCTCCATTCCCGTCTCGGTGATGACAAACTCGTCCTCCAGGTTGTAGGAGTCATGTTTGGAGCTGTAATAGGGCGTCTCCAGACAGAACACCATGCCCGGCTGGAATACCTCGTCGGTCTTGGCGCAGATCATGGGGTAGTCCTCTGTCAGGCCGCTGCCGGTGGTGTGGCCGAAGTGCCCCCGCACATAGGTGGGCAGATTGTGGCTGCGGATGACCTCCAGGATGTGCCCGAAGGCGTCAGACAGCTTGACACCCGGTCCAATCATCCCCATTCCGGCGTCAAAACCGGCCAGGAGGGCGTCGAAAATATGCTGCTTCTCCGGCGCCACTTCGCGGCCCACCACATAGGTGCGGGCCAAATCGGAGAGATAGCCATAAATCTGCACGCCGCCGTCCAGGCGGACAATCTCCCCCTCTTTTAGCACATGGTCCCGGGGCACCAGAGTGGACCAGTAGCAGGGACCCACTGTGTGGACATTGTTGACCTTGGTGAGCTCCACACCTCCGGTAATCTCATAGGCGCGGGTGGTGAAGAGTCGCACCAAATCCGCCTCGGTCATCCCGGCCTGGGTGCTGCGCATCACATACTCCATCACCTGCTCCGCCACCTCCGCGGTGTAGCGGCACAGGTCAATCTCCCACTGGGACTTGATCTTCTTGCACTCGGTCAGCAGATCCGCGCACTCCAGCAGACGTTCCTCCCCCAGCTTTTCCTTCAAGTAGCAGAACTTGTCGTAGGGGATGGCGCTGCGCTCCACGCCCACCGTTTTCCCTCCCGCCGCCTGCGCCGCGATGTCCGCTGCCATGCGGAAGGTTTTCATGGGGTCGGGCTGGGGGTCCTTCTCCGTCTCGTTGGGGTCGTCAAAGTCCTCAATGTAAATCCACACCGGGTAGGTCTCAATCTCCACCTCGCCCTTGGTCTGGAGGCGGGCGCCCCCCGCCTCAAACTGGCTGACAATGAGGGTCACCCGCCCCTGGGCGGGGACCACCGCGATGGCGTTGCCGCAGGAGCGGAAGCGGTAGTGGGAACAGCCCATAAACCCGGTGGCGTAGAACACCGCCTCCGGCTGGGTGAGAATCAGCGCCCCCAGATTATGCCGGTCCATCGCTCGCTGCAGTTTCTCCTGAAAATAGCTCTGGTCTCTCGTCTTGGTGAATTTGTTTTCCATAGCTCTCCCCCGTCCGGTCAGTTTTTCAGTTTGGGGTCCAGGGCATCCCGTAGTCCGTCACCCAGCAGGTTGAGACTCAGGGCGGACAGGGCGATAGCCAGACCCGGGAAGGTCACCACATAGGGTGAATAGCGCATAAACTCCTTGCCGTCGGAGAGCATGGCCCCCCACTCCGGGGTGGGCGGCTGCATCCCCATGCCCAGATAGCTCAGGGCGGTGGCACTCAGGATGACGTTGGCGACCGACATGGTGGCCTGCACAATGATGGGGCCGATGGCGTTGGGGATCATCTGGGAGGCAATGATGCGCAAATCGCTGGTGCCGTACGCCTTGGCCGCCTCAATGTAGTCGCTCCCCGAGATGTTCAGAATCACCGACCGGATCACCCGGGTGAAACTGGGTATCAGGGATATGATGAGGGCGATGGCCAGATTCCGAAGACCGCTTCCCAGGGCCGCCGCAATGGTGATGGCCAGCAGCAGCAGGGGGATGCCCATAAACATATCCAGAATGCGCATCACAATGCTGTCCACCAGGCCGCCATAGTACGCTGTGGCCGCGCCGATGATGCTGGCCACCAGGATGGATACCGCCGTGGTGGCGATGCCCAGCAGCAGGGAGTACCGGCCGCCGTGGATGACGCGGGCAAAGATGTCCCGGCCATATTCATCGGTGCCAAACCAGTGCTCCGCGCTGGGAGCGGCCAGGGCGTTGGCGTAGTCCTGGGCGATGGCCATGTCCTGATAGTCCGCGATGAAGTCGGCAAAGACGATGAATACCAGGAAAATCATCAGAATCGCCAGACCCAGCATGGCGGTCTTGTTCTTTTTCAGTCTTCTCCAGACCTCTGCAATTCCGCTGTTCTTTCTCATCTCGCTCACCTACCTCACATACCGTGCTTTGATTCTCGGGTCAATATAGGCGTAGGCGATGTCGATGACCAGCATCATAATGCTGTAAGTAAACGCAAGGAACAGCACCGACGCCATCACCTGTGGGATGTCTTTCATACGAATGGAGGTCATCGTCAGGGTGCCCACCCCCTGCATTCCAAAGACCGATTCCACCACCACCGTGCCGCCCAGCAGCGTACCGAAGTTGATGCCGATGTTGGTGATGATGGGCATGAGGGCGTTTTGCAGCGCGTGTTTCCAGATCACCTTTTTGGGCGGCACGCCCTTGGCCTTGGCGGTGCGGATATAGTCGGCGCGGATGGTCTCCAGCATAGTGGAGCGGGTAAGGCGGAGATTTTTGGCCGCACAGGGCAGCGCCAGGGTGAGAACGGGTAAGATGTAGTTCTCCCACGACTCATTGCCCGTAGAGGGCAAGAGGTTCAGGTTGACGGCGAAGATCAGAAGGCTCACCAGGCCCAGCCAGAACTGGGGCACCGAGGCCAGGAACATGGCCACCACCGTCCCCACATAGTCCAGAACGGAGTACTGCTTGACGGCAGAGATGATGCCAATGGGCACACCGATGATCACCGAAATGACAATGGCGCAGCTGGCCAGGATAAGCGTATTGGGAAAGCGGGCGAAAATCTCGGTAAAGACCGGCGTATTGGAGCGGTAGGAGGTGCCAAAATCCCCCTGCACAATCCCCAGCAGATACCGGCCGTACTTCACCAGCAGCGGGTCATAGTACCCCAGCTGGCGGTTCATCTCCTCCACTGCCTCTTTGGTGGCGTTATTGCCCAGAATGATGGTTCCCGGGTCGCCCGGCGTCATGGACATAATGGTAAAGACGATAAAGGAGACACCGATCAGCACTGGGATCATCAGTAACAGTCGCTTGAGCACATATCGTAGCATGGTCACTCCTCCAACATCAGGGTCGGCTTTTGTAGGACCGACCGGGGAGACGCCCCCGGCCGGTGATACAGCTTACTTCCAGTGCATGTAGACCATACGGGCATAGCCGCTGGTCTCGAAGCGGTCCACCACCAGGTTGGCGTTATAGGCGGGGGTCATGGTCCGGTAGTAGATGGGCACCACAATGGCCTCATCCACCAGAATCTTCATAATCTCGTCGTAGTAGCCGCACCGCTCGTCAATGTCCGTGGTGGAGCGGCCCTGAAGGAACAGCTCATCCAGATCGTCCCGCTGGACGTGAGACATGTTGGAAATCCCAATGCCGGTGCTGGCAAAGCGGGTGGACCAGAGGTCCGCGTCCGGCTCTACGGTGTGGATCACCAGGGAGAGCTGGTAGTTGCCGTTCTTCATGTCAGAAATCCAGGCATTGGACTCCATCTGGACAATCTCCACATTGATGCCCAGCTTGGCCCACTCGTTTTGCAGGATAACGGCACTGCGCTTATAGGTGTCGTTGCCTACGATAAACTGGATGGTCTCGCCGTTGTAGTTGGACTGGGCCAGATACTCCTTGGCCTTCTCAATGTCATACTCGGGGAAGGTGTAATTTCCGGTGTAACCCACAGTGGTGGGACCCCAGATGCTGACCGACTTCATGCCGATGCCGTCCAGCGCGGCCGCGATGATGGTATCCCGGTCCACGGAGTAGCTGATGGCCTTGCGGAAGTTCAGATCGTCAAAGGGAGCGTTGTTGATGTTATAGACCAGATAGGCGCTGCCCTGGGTGGGCACCATGCTGACGGTCATGTTGGAATTCTCCTGGAGCTGGGCCACCGAGATGGTGGGCAGGGTGTAGGTCAAATCAATGTCGCCCGCCTCCAAACTCATTACCGCAGCGGAGGAATCGGCCACGACACGGAACTCCGCGTTCTTGATGGCCACTTCGCCGCCGTGCCAGTCCTCAAAGGCCTCCATGATGATCTTGGAGCCCGCCTCCCGGCTTACAAAGCGATAGGGGCCGGTGCCGATGGGGGCGTTGATGGCCGCTTCTCCATTGGCCTCCATGTACTCCTTGTTGGTGATGCACACCTTAGCGGCCACCGAGAGGAGGAAGGGGGCGTTGACCTCACTGAGGGTCACCTTGACGGTGTAGTCATCCACCGCCTCCACTTTCTCAATGGCGGCAGTCTCGGCGCTGAAGCTGCTGGAGAGCCGGGCCTGTTCAATGGAGTAGACCACATCTTCCGCGGTCAGCTCGTCGCTGTTGTGGAATTTGACGCCCTTTTTCAGCATAAAGGTGTATTCCGTACCGCTCTCTGAGATGGAGTAGTCCTCCGCCAGCAGGGGGACAAACTCGGTGCCATCCATGTCCAGCAGGGTCTCATAGTAGTTGGTGCGCACAAAGCGGTCGATGAGAACGGTATTGTCCCAGGGGTTCAGGTTGGAAATATCGCCGGAGAGGGCCATGACCACACTGTCCTTGGAGGCGGAAGAGCCGCCGCCCTGAGAGGCGCTCTCCTGAGGCTTGTTGCCGCCGCACCCGGTGAGGATGGCCGCTACCAGCGCCATTCCGGTGAGCAAAGAAAGAATCCGTTTCACGCTTTACCTCCTCGTATAATAAGTTTGAAAGTTAATAATTCAGATATCAGCAGGCTTAGAGATGCCCGTGATACAATAGCTGTAGGACAGCAGGGTCAAGTTCTCTACCTCCT
>DXDX01000074.1 GCA_019115265.1 Candidatus Flavonifractor merdigallinarum
CAAAATGGGGCGGCCCCCTAAAAAGGCCGCCCTTTTGGAGGGGAGTGGAGAGGGGAACGAGAAGTTCCCCTCTCCACCTTTTCTTTCCCCGGTTTCTTTTCCGCGAAAAGAAATCGGGCCCCCGCTGGGTAAGCGGCCCGTCCGGCGAGGACAAACACTCCCCGCCTTAGGCGGTCTTAAAAGAAAAAGCGTTGCAGAACTTCCACTTCTGCAACGCTTTCTTTTTATGCTTCTGTCAGGAGAGTAAAAGCTTATCGTCCGCTTCGTCAGAACCGCTGACCTTGGTAAACTGCTCCAACAAATCCTCCACGGTAAGCTTTTTCTTCTCTTCCCCCGCGATGTCCAGCACCACGCGGCCATCATAGAGCATGATGAGCCGGTTACCGTGGGCAATGGCATCGCGCATGTTGTGGGTAATCATCAAAGTGGTGAGGTGGTCCCGGTCCACAATCTTCTCGGTGGTATCCAGCACCTTGGCCGCCGTCTTGGGGTCCAGAGCGGCGGTGTGCTCGTCCAGCAGAAGGAGCTTGGGCTTTTTCAGGGTGGCCATCAGGAGGGTGAGGGCCTGCCGCTGTCCGCCGGAGAGGAGGCCCACCTTGCTGGTCAGCCGGTCCTCCAGGCCCAAATCCAGAATTTTCAGCATCTCGCGGTACTCCTCCCGCTCGCTGCGGGTAATCCCGGCGCGGAGGGTGCGCCGCTGCCCCCGCCGGGCGGCGAGAGCCAGATTTTCCTCAATCTGCATGGTGGCGGCAGTGCCCATCATGGGGTCCTGAAAGACCCGGCCAATGAACTTGGCCCGCTTGTGCTCCGGCAGGGCGGTGACATTCTGTCCGTCAATGGTGATGGTACCCGCATCCACCGTGTAGGCCCCCGAGACAATGTTGAGCATGGTGGATTTGCCCGCGCCGTTGCCGCCAATGACAGTGACAAAATCCCCGTCGGCCAGCGTCAAATTCAGGCCGTTGAGAGCCCGCTTCTCATTGACCGTGCCGGCGTTAAAGGTCTTATAGACACCCTTTATCTCAAGCATGGGTACCGGCCCCCTTTCGCGCGGAGTTGAAGTATTTCCCCTTCCAGTAGGGGATGGAGAGGAAGAGCGCCACAATGAGGGCGGTGATGAGCTTCATATCGTCGGTGTTCAGACCCAGCCAGATGACCACGTTGTACACCACATAGTAGAGGATGGAGCCGATGACCACGCTGAGGAGCAGCAGCGCAAAGTTGCGGAACACCTTGCTCAGCAGCACCTCGCCAATGATGACGGCGGCCAGACCGATGACAATGGCGCCGCGGCCCATGTTCACATCTGCAAAGCCCTGATACTGGGCCAGCAGAGCGGAGGAGAGGGCCACCAGGCCATTGGAGAGCATCAGGCCCAGCACTTTGGCAAAATTGGTATTGATGCCCTGCGCACGGGCCATACTGGCGTTAGCGCCGGTAGCACGGAGCGAGCAGCCCAGCTCGGTGCCGAAGAACCAGTAGAGCAGGGCGATAATCACAATGGTGAACAGGATGCCGATGAAGATGGGGTTTTCTAGGCTCAGACTCTTCACATTGCGGGACGACATAAGCAGGGTGTAATTGCGGAAGCTGATGGGCTGGTTGGCCTGTCCCATAATGCGCAGGTTCACCGAGTAGAGGGCCAGCTGGGTGAGAATGCCGGCCAGAATGGCGGGGATTCCGCACACAGTGTGGAATAGTCCGGTGGCAAGTCCGGCCAGCATCCCGGCTACAAAGGAGCCCAGCAGGGCCAGGGGGATTGGAACCCCCGCCATAGTGAGCATAATAAACACAGCGCCGCCGGTGCACATAGTGCCGTCCACCGTCAAATCGGCCACATCCAGAATTTTATAGGTGACGTAGACGCCAATGGCCATCACGCCCCAGATGAGTCCCTGGGCCGCCGCGCTGGGCATCATATTCAAGAGTGCGGTCACATCCAAGAATTTTTCCTCCCTTTTCCGTATTCAAAAAACGCCCAAAGGCAGCGGAAGGGCAATTCTCTTCCGCTGCCTGGTGTTGCAATGGAGTTGCGCTCAGCTTCAGCTGATGGCCTCATAGCCCTCGGGCGGGGTGATGCCCAGCTCGGCGCAGATATCGGCATTGTACTTGGGGGTGAACTGGGGGGCGTACTCGATGGGCATTTCGGCGGGGTCGGCGCCGTTGACCAGAATCTCATAGGCCATCTCGCCGGTCTTGTAGCCGATGTCGTAGTAGCTGATGGTCAGCGTAGCCACGCCGCAGCCCCTGCAGATGCCCTCTTCTCCCGCGATGATGGGAGTCTTGGACGCCACAGCGATGTTGCCGATGAGCTCGGCGTTCTGGGCGGCGGTGTTGTCGGTGGGAATGTAGATGACATCCTCACTGGCACAGGCCGACTCGGTAACGGCGGCCAAATCGTTGGAGTCGGAGAAGGTGTAGTCCGTGCAGGTGTAGCCCATCTCCTCCAGATAGCTCCGGACGGTCTGCACCTGATAGGCGGAGTTGGGCTCGGCCGAACAGGAGAGGAGGCCCACCTTTTCCGCGTCGGGGAAGAGGGTGTGGAGCATCTCGGCCTGCTCATCCAGGGGGGCCAGGTCGGAGGTACCGGAGACATTGAAGCCGGTCACACCGTCAAAGTTGTCAATGCCCAGCGCCACGCCGTATTCCGTGATGGAGGTCCCCAGAATGGGCACATCCTCGGTGGCGGAGGCGGCGGCCTGGAGAGCGGTGGTGCCGTTGGCCATGATGAGGTCCACCCCGTTGGAGAGGAAGCTGCCCACAATGGTGTTGCAGTTGTTGGAATCGCCCGAGGCATTCTCCACCTGGATATTCACCTGGTCGCCCAGCTTCTCCTTCAGCGCGTCCTGAAAGCCCTGGGTGGCGGAGTCCAGCGCCTCGTGCTGCATCTGCTGTACCACGCCGATGGTATAGGTCTTGCTGTCGGAGCCGCCGGCGTCTGAGCTGGGGGCGCTGCTGGGACTGGCCGAAGTTCCGCCGGAGCAGGCGGTCAGCCCCACCAGCAGAGCGGTGGAGAGGGCCGCGGCAGCCGCTGTACGCATCTTCTTCATTTCACGTTCCTCCCAAATAGACGGCCGGGATGCTTTAGCACTTTTTGGCGCTAAAGAAAGCAGGAGCAAAAAAAGCGCCCCTTCCGGCCTGATTTTTTCTTCATTATACGGACATGCCCCCTTCTTGTCAACGGTTAATTTCCATTCACCCGTTTTTCTTCCGGTTTTCATAGACATTTCCACCGGTGTGTGCTAGAATAGAGAAATCTATGGACGATACGATTCGGAGGTCATACACCTTGAAAACAGAAATTTTGGGCGTGCGCTTTGACGACCTTTCCCCCCAGGAGATGGTCCACACCGCCGCCTCCCTCATTGAGGCGGGCGGGTTTCACTACGCGGTGACGCCCAATCCCGAGTTCATCCTGGCTGCGGAGAAAAATGAGGCCTTCCGCAACGCCCTCAATCAGGCGGATTTGTCCATGCCTGACGGCATCGGCGTGGTCTACGCCTCCCGGATTCTGGGCCGCCCCCTGAAGGAGCGGGTGCCGGGCATCGACTTTGCCGATTCTCTGATGGCCTGGATGGCACAGACGGGAAAGCGCCTTTTCCTGCTGGGCTCCAAGCCGGGCATTGCCGAGATGGCCGAGGTCGCCTTGCGCAAGCGCCACCCCGGCCTTCTGGTGGTGGGCACCCACTACGGCTACTTCAAAGAGGACGAGCCGGTCATCGCCGCCATTCGGGAGGCGCAGGCCGATGTGGTGCTGGTCTGTCTGGGCGCCCCCAAGCAGGAGCTGTGGATGGCGCAGAACGGACCGGTCACCGGCGCCAAATTCATGGTGGGACTGGGCGGCGCGCTGGACGTGTTTGCCGGCGTCACCCAGCGTGCCCCCGAGGCCTGGCAGAAGGCGGGTATGGAGTGGTGCTACCGCCTCATCAAGGACCCCAAGCGCATCAACCGCATGGCAAAGCTCCCGCTGGTGCTGGTCCACGCGGCTGGGGCCCGGCTGAAGGGAAAGTAAAACCATGGCTGGAACGGTAATCGTATTTGAGGGGACGGACGGCTCGGGCAAGTCCACCCAGTTTGCCCGGGTGTGCCGCCGTCTGGAGGCGGAGGGCAAATCCTTCCGCCGTCTGGTGTTTCCCCAGTATCAGGAGCCCTCATCCGCCCTCATCCGCATGTATCTGGGCGGGGAATTCGGCACCCATCCCGACGATGTGAACGCCTACGCCGCGTCGGCCTTTTACGCGGTGGACCGCTACGCCTCCTGGAAAAAGGTGTGGGGGATGGAGTACCAAAACGGAGGGCTGATCCTCTCCGACCGGTATACCACCTCCAACGCGGTCCATCAGGCCTGCAAGCTCCCCCTGTCCGAGTGGGAAAATTTTTTCCGCTGGCTGGACGATTTTGAGCACCAGAAGCTGGGGCTACCCCGGCCCGATCTGGTCTTTTATCTGGATATGCCCACCCCCCAGGCGGTACATCTGCTCCGCGCCCGGGAGACTGCCACCCACACACAGGGCGACATCCACGAGGTGGATGAGCGGTATCTGGCCCTGTGCCGGGAAACCGGCCTGCGGGCGGCGGAGTGCCTGGGCTGGACCCGCATCCCCTGCACCGGCCCCGACGGAGCGGTGCGCAGCGCGGATGCTATTCATCAGGACATTTGGGAGATTCTCTCCCGTTTTATAGAAATTTAATTTGGAGGTAAAATTACATGGTTGGCATTCTTCTGGGTAAGGGTTTTGAGGAAGCCGAGGCCATTGTCCCCGCCGATCTTCTGCGCCGCGCCGGCGTGGAGGTGCGTCTGGTGGCGCTGGAGGACCGCGCCGTGGAGGGAAGCCACGGCATCACCGTCCAGGCCGACCTCACCCTCAGTGAAGTGAACCCCGACGAGCTGGAGATGCTGATGCTGCCCGGTGGGCTGGGCGGTGTCGCCGCCATTCAGAACAGCCTGGGGGCGCTGGCCCTCATTGACCAGGCCTACGCCCGCGGGGTGTATCTGGCCGCCATCTGTGCCGCTCCCACCATTCTGGCCCGTGTAGGCATTCTGGACCGCCGCAGCGCGGTGTGCTACCCCGGCATGGAGGACGAGATGGGCTCCGCCGTGGTGGACAAGGGCGCATCCGTGGTGGTGGACGGACATATCATCACCGGCCGGGCCGCCGGCGCGGCCTTTGACTTCGGCCTGCGCCTGGTGTCGGTACTCAAGGGCCCCAACGCCGCGGAAGACGTGCGCAATGCCGTCCACTACCACTGCTGAGGAGAAAGCCGCGCTCCGCGCCGCGCTGCGCCGTCAGGCGGCCAGCCTCTCCCCGGAGGAGCGGACAGACAGCGACGCGGCCCTCTTCTCCCGCTTTTTAGCTCTGCCGGAGGTAGCCCAGGCCGGAACCATTCTGCTCTACCATGGGATGGGCGCGGAGCCGGATACCAAGCAGCTCCTTGTTCCCCTGTGGGCGGCGGGAAAGCGACTGGCTCTCCCCCGCTGCACCGGCCCCGGCTCCATGGAGGCGCGGATGGTGGACCCCTCCACCCCGCTGCACCGACATCGCTTTGGGATGTGGGAGCCGGGCGCGGAGTGTCCGCTGGTGGAGCCGGAGGAGCTGGAGTTCATCCTGGTCCCCGGCCTCGCCTTTGACCGGCAGGGCGGACGGCTAGGCCAGGGGGGCGGCTTTTATGACCGCTACCTCCCCCGCTGCACCGCAGTCACAGCGGCGCTGTGCCGGACGCACTTCCTTCTGGAGCATGTCCCACGGGAGAGCCACGACTGCCGGGTGGCGCTGGTCGTCACTGAGACAGCGGTCTTGCGCCCATAGGGAAACGGGCGGAGCCCGCAGGCCCCGCCCTCCGTATGTCCCCTGTTTGCTCAGCAGCACCCATCGCCGCAGCTGTCATGGAAGTGGCTGCCTCCCCCGTTGCCGCACCCGCAGTTGCAGCCGCAATTGCAGTTACAGCCACAGCTGCTGCCGGTGCCGCAGCCGCAGCAGCACACCAGAATGAGAATCAGCACGATCCAAAGACAGCTATTTCCGCCCCAGCCACTGTTGCTCATACACATCATCAGGTCACCTCACGTTTTTCTAAAGGAAAGGGGCGCTCCGCCTCTTCCCTTCGACTGACCTATCTTATGCGCGGAGCAGCGGAAGGGTGACTGGACCGGCGGGCTGTTTTCACTGGACACAAGTTAGGAGATGAATCCATGGCACAGGAATACCAACCGTCCTCAGGGCGTCGGACCCAGGGCCGCAGACACACTCCCTCCCACCTGGAGCAGAGCGGTGGCAAGCGGACACAGGCGTCGGAATCGGCCGGGAAGAGCCGCTCCAAACGCCGCCCCAAAAAGCGCCGGAGCGCCTTTGGGCCGCTGCTCTATGTGATCTTTGTCATCGGCGTCTCCGCACTGCTGGCCGCGGTGGGCTGGATTGCCGCCAACGACCTGTTGGCGCTGAACAAACCGGATCACAGCGCTACCATCACCATTGAAGACGGCGCCACCATCGGTCAGGTGGCGGATCTGCTGGAGGAAAACGGGCTTATTGAATACAAAGCGCTCTTTGAACTCTTTGCCACATTCACCCATGTGGACACGGTGAGTCCCAACAGCAAAATCACCCCGGGCACCTATGAGCTCAACACCAGCATGGACTACAACGCCCTCATCAACAGCATGGGCCGCAACTCCGCCAACCGGAAGGAGACGCAGGTCACCATCACTGAGGGTATGACCCTAGACCAGATCTTCCAGACGCTGGAGGAGGCGGGTGTGGCCTCGGTGGAGGACTTGCAGGATGTGGCCGCCAACCATGAGTTCAACTACTCCTTCCTGAAGGATTTGCCCACCGGCGACTACCACCGCCTGGAGGGCTACCTCTTCCCCGACACCTATCAGTTCTATATGGGCGGAGATGTGCTCCAGATTCTCAACAAGATGATTCTCCGCTTTGACGAGATGTTTACCGAGGAAATGCGCAAAGACGCGGAGGAGAGCGGCTATACGGTGGGGGAAATTGTCAACATCGCCTCCATGATTGAGAAGGAGACAGACGGCAAAGATCAGGCCCTCATCTCCTCCGTCATCCACAACCGCCTGGAAAAGCCCACCTCTGAGACGGGCAAAACGCTGGGCATTGACGCCACCATTCTCTATGTCACCGGCGGCACGACGGTGGATGTAAACCTGGACTCCCCCTACAACACCCGCCTCTATCCCGGTCTCCCCCCCACCGCCATCTCCTGTCCGGGCTTTGACGCCATCAAGGCGGCCATCTACCCCGACAGCACCCGCTATTACTACTACGCGCTGGGCGACGACGGCACCCACTCCTTCTTCCGCACCCTCTCCGAACAGCAAAAGTTTATCGCCAGCCAGTCGCGCTATCAGCAGTAACAAACCACCATACCGCGCGGGCGCGCACCGAGACGTGCGCGCCCGCCTTTTTCAGGAGGAATTTGATGTCAATGGAAGTGCTCTCCCCCGCGGGAGATTGGGAGCGCCTGCGCATGGCGGTGGCCTACGGGGCGGATGCCGTCTATCTGGCCGGCACCGACTTTGGAATGCGGGCCTTTGCCGGCAACTTTACCCCCGACGAGCTCATCCAGGCGGTGGACTACTGCCATCAGCGGGGGGTGCGGGTCCATGTGACCTGCAACACCATGCCCCGCAATGAGGAAGTGGACCGCCTCCCCGCCTGGCTGGAGCTCATTGCCCAGGCCGGGGTGGACGCGGTAATTCTGGCGGATTTGGGAGTGTTCCGTCTGGCGGAGCAGTACGCCCCCAACGTCAAGCGCCACATCTCCACCCAGGCCGGTGTCACCAACTATGCAGTGGCCTCCGCCTGGTACGATTTGGGCGCCCAGCGGGTCATTCTGGCCCGGGAACTCTCCCTGGAGGAGGTGGCCCAGCTGCGGGCCAAAACCCCCCGGGAGCTGGAGATTGAGGCCTTTGTCCACGGAGCCATGTGTGTGAGCTACTCGGGGCGGTGCCTGATGTCCAACTACATGACCGGCCGGGACGCCCAGCGGGGCGCCTGCGCCCAGCCCTGCCGGTACAAATATGCCCTGATGGAGGAAAAGCGGCCCGGAGAGTATTTCCCCATTTTTGAGGAAAACGGGGAGACTTTTATTCTCAACAGCCGGGATATGTGCATGATTGACCACATCCCGGAGCTGATGGCCGCCGGGGTAGACTCCATCAAGATTGAGGGCCGGGCCAAGTCCGCCTACTATGCCGCGGTGGTCACCTCCGCCTACCGTCACGCGGTGGACGCCGCCCAGAAGGGGGAACCATTGTCCACCGTCTGGCGGGATGAGGTGGAAAAAGTGAGCCACCGCCACTACTCCACCGGCTTCTGGTATGGACAGCCCGGCCAGTTCACCGAGGACGCCCGCTACATCCGGGACTACCAGGTGTGCGCCGTGGTGGACTCCTGCACCCCGGACGGGCGGGCAGTGTGCTCCCTGCGGAACAAATTCCATGTGGGGGAGGAGCTGGAGCTCATCGGCCCCGGGCTGGAGCCCCAGACGTTTCAGGTGCCCCCTATGACGGATCTGGACGGCCTGCCGCTGGAGGAGCCCCGCACCCCCCAGATGCGCTTTCACCTCACCCTGCCCCATATGGCGCCCCCTCTATCCCTCCTGCGCCGCCGCTGCGCGCCTTAATCCTCACCCGCCCCGCTCAAACGCAGGGCGGGTTTTTCTTTACCTCGTTTTCGCTCCATGCTATAATAAGGGTTACGGAATCCGTCGGAGGATGAGAGGAGAGGAGGGAAAACGCCATGAGACGGCGTATCTGGGCCGGGTGTCTGCTGGCGGCTGTGCTGCTGGCCATCTGTCTCCCCCTGGCCAACGCCAGCGAGACCACCGTCTACCAGCTGGCCCTGAATGACAACTTTGTGGATGAGGATGCTCTGGTGGCCTCCAATATGCCGGTGGCGGTGAGCGGAACCATCTATGTCCCCTACTCCACCTTTGACCGCTATACCACCGGGGTGGACCTGGGGGTTTCTTATACGGAAAACTGGGAAAATGGCGCTCATACCCTCACCCTTTTCACCCTCAACGCCCTGCTCCGCTTTGATTTGACCAATCAGACCTGTATTGACCAGTACGAACAGCCCCAGAATATGAAGGCCATTCTGCGCAACAATAAGGTCTATGTCCCCGCGTACAGCGTGTGTCAGGCCTTCGGATTGCAATACAGCTACATCCCCACCCGCACCGCCGGGGTGCTCATCCGCATCAAAAATCACAACGCGGTACTCAGCGATGTGAAATTCCAGCAGTCCTCCGCGTCTTTCATGCAAACTCGGTATGACAAATACCTGCAAAGCCTCAATCCCACCATCACCACCGCCACTCCAACCCCCAGCACCCCCTCTCGGCCGGTGGTCACCCCTCCCCCGCCCAGCACCACCCCTCAGCAGCAGGAGACTGAGACGGAGGATGGCAAGACGGTGCGTCTGGCCCTGTGCTGTACGCCGGGCGACGCCACAGAGTCTCTGCTGGAGACCCTGGACAGCCGGGGCGTCCGGGCGCTGTTTCTCTTCCGCCCGGAGGAGCTGGAGGAACAGGCCCAGCGGGTACTGCGCGCCTTGGGCGACGGGCACAGTGTGGGCTTCCTGGTGGACGGCTCGGACGCCCAGAGCGCCCTGGAGCAGCTGGAGAAGGGCAACGACACCCTGGAGCGTTTGACCTGGAGCCGCACCCACATCGCCTGTCTGGAAAACGGCGGGGATGAGAGCGCCCAGTCCCTCCGCGAGGCGGGCTGGCGGCTGTGGCAGCGGGAGGTGGACGGCCGCCCCTCCAGCGGAGATCTGCCGGTGACATGGATTCTCAGCCAGGTGGAGCGCCAGCGCACCAGCGCCCGGGTGGAGCTGGACGGCAGTACCGTGACCGCCCAGAGCATAGGACGGCTTATCTCCCGGCTTTTGAGCGAAGGAAATACCATCTCTGCGGTATTGGACAGCGAACTGTCCTAAATCATGTGATATGTGAGGAGCGAGTACGATGCGAAAGGTATACATGGACAACGGCGCTACTTCCTATCCCAAGGCCCCCGGTGTGGGGGAGGCCATGGCGGACTACATCATCAATGTGGGGTGCAACGTTGGCCGGGGCGGCTATGAGGCGGCCTATGACGCGGCCTCGCTGGCCCTGGAGACGAGAGAACAGGTCAACCGCCTGGTCAACGGTCCCGGCGCCCGGAATGTGATCTTTACCCCCGGCTCCACCCACTCCCTCAACTACCTCATCAAGGGGCTGCTCAAGCCCGGCGACCGGGTGGTCACCTCCCCCATGGAGCACAACGGGGTGCTCCGTCCCCTCACCCAGCTCCAGGCGGAGGGTGTGGAGGTGGACTACTTCCCCTGCAACGACAAGGGAGAGCTGCTGCTGGACCGGGTGGAGGAGAAGCTCACCGAGCATACCACCGCTGTCATTCTCACACATGCCTCCAACGTCTGCGGCACTGTTATGCCCATCGGCGCGGTGGGGGAGCTGTGCGCCGCCCGAAATATCCCCTTCCTGGTGGACGGCTCCCAGACCGTGGGGGCGGTGGAGATTGATATGAAGGCCATGCACATTGACGGTCTGGCCTTCCCCGGCCACAAGGCCGTGCTGGGCCCCCAGGGCATCGGCCTCATGGTGGTCACCGACGAGCTGGCCCACCGCCTCACCCCGCTGGTGGCGGGCGGCACCGGCAGCTTCTCCCATGAGCTCAACATGCCCGACATTCTCCCCGACCGCTTTGAGGCGGGCACGCTGAACCTGCCGGGCATCTACGGCCTCCACGCCGCCCTCTCCTATCTGGAGAAAGAGGGGGCCGCCCTGCGGGAGAAGGAGCACAAGGTGGCCCGGCACCTGTGGGCCCGGATGAAAGAGCTGGAAGAGGATGGCATCCGGGTGGTGGGCACCGACAATCTGGACATGCACACCGGCGTGGTGTCCATCCACTTCCTCCACGCCGACGACGGGGAGATGGCCTTCCGCCTGGAGCAGGAGTACGGCATCGCCACCCGCTGCGGCCTCCACTGCGCCCCCACCGCCCACCAGACCCTGGGTACCTTCCCCCAGGGGACGGTGCGCTTCTCCATTGGCCCCTTCACCACCTTTGAAGAGGTGGACTACGTCCAGGGCGCGGTGGAGCACCTGCTCCAGGAGAGCCAGAGCTGAGCGGTGGAGTTTCACATCTTTCTGGTGGAGGACGAGCCGGCCATCCGGGTACAGCTGACCACCCTGCTGGAGCGCAGCGGCTACCTCTGCACCGCCCCTTCTGAGTTTGAGCACATTACCCAGCAGATTCTCACCTCCGGCGCCCATCTGGTGCTGTTGGATTTGAATTTGCCTGGCTGCGATGGACAGCAGATCTGTCAGGCCCTCCGCCACGCCTCCCCCCAGCTCCCCATTATGGTGGTCACCAGCCGGGACAGCCAACTGGACGAGCTGGTGACCATGCAGCTGGGGGCGGACGACTTCCTCACCAAGCCCTACCACCCCCAAATCCTCCTGGCCCGCATGGAGCGTCTGCTCCAGCGCTCCTACCCTGCCGCGGGCACCCCCTGCCTGCGCCGGGGTACGCTGGAGCTGGATTTGGGACAGGGGGAGGCCCGCAGCGGGGGCCATGCCCTTCTGCTCACCCGCAATGAGACCCGTATCCTCCAAACTTTGATGAACAGCGGCGGGGACATCGTCTCCCGCTCGGCGCTGATGGATGCCCTGTGGCAGTCGGACGCCTTCGTGGATGACAACACCCTGACGGTGAACATCACCCGCCTGCGGAAAAAGCTGGAGGAGCTGGGGCTGCGGGACTGTCTGCGCACCCGCCGGGGACAGGGGTATCAGCTATGCCTTTAAAACGCTACCTTTTGGACCGCTGGAAGCTACTGGCAGGTATGGGTACCGCGCTGGCGGTAACCGCCGCATTGCTGTGCGCCCTGTGGGTGCCGTGGCAGGCGGTGGTATTTCTGGTGGGGGCGCTGCTACTATGCTTTGCCCTGCCGCTGGGGCTGGACTGGTGGGAAAAGCGCACCTTCTGGAACACAGTGGCCCAGAGTTTGGAGACGCCCGAGCGGCTCTGGCTGCTGCCCAACGACCTCACCGAGCCCCCCTTCCGGGAGGGGGAACTCTTCTGTCAGGTGCTGGACATGGTGGCGCGGGACCGGGTGGACCAAGTCTCCGCCGCCCGGCGGGACAACCGGGAGTACCGGGAGTTTGTGGAGACCTGGGTCCACGAGATCAAAACCCCCATGGCCTCCGCCCGTCTGCTGCTGGCCAACCATCCGGGCGAGCTGGCCGACGCGCTGGAAGATGAGCTCTTCCGTCTGGAGGAGTATGTGGACCAGGCCCTCTACTACGCCCGCAGCGGCTCGGTGGAGCAGGACTACCTGGTGCGGGAGCTGTCTCTGGAAGGAGTGGTCCGCGCCGCCCTCCGCCGTCAGGCCCGCCCCCTTATTGCCGCCGGGTTCCGGGTGGAGCCGGTGGACTGGACGGCCACCGTGTACACCGATTCCAAATGGCTGGAGTTCATTCTGGGCCAGCTCATCTCCAACGCGGTCAAATACCGGGGGGAGCACCCCGTTCTCTCCTTCCGCTGTCGGGAGGAGGAAAACGCCATCTATCTCACCGTGGCGGATAACGGGGTGGGTATCCCAGCGGAGGACCTGCCCCGTATCTTTGAAAAGGGTTTTACCGGCCAAAATGGCCGCCGCCTGTCCCGCCGGTCCACCGGTCTGGGGCTCTATCTATGCCGCAAACTGTGCCGGCGGCTGGGGCTGGAGCTCTCCGCCTCCTCTCAGCCCGGCACAGGCACCCAAATGACGGTGTGCATTCCCCGGGGACAGTTCCATCTGGTGGCCCGGGAGAGTTTGTAAGGAGTGGTTTTGATGGGACGTACCCTGTCCAAACGGCTGATTGGCTTTGCCCTGTGCAGCGCAGTCCTCTCCTTTTGCGCCTATCTCTTGTTCTATCTGGTGTGGAATGTGTTCTTTTTCTACTCCACACCGGGCCTGATATTGCCCTGGGTGGCCGCCTTAATCCTCCACATCCCCGCTGGCGGGGTGGTGGCCCAGCGGCAGCAGCTCCCCTGCCCCAGCTTAAAAGAGTCTGTGGTGTTTCTGGCGGTGGTGGGCGCGGTCTACGCCGGGGCGGCCTCCTTCCTGTGGAACAGCACCCTGTCTGTCTCCTACTCCCTCTATGAGCTGGTGATTCTCCACATCAACCCGGTGATGGGTTTTCTGGAGGAGGCGGGCTTTCTCCTCCCCTTTCCCTGGTATGAGGTGCTGTTTCTGCCCGGCGGCTTTTTCCTCACCCACCTGATTTCCGCCCTTCTTCCCGCTGGCCTTTTCCTGGCTGGAATGGTTTTTTGGAGAAAAAGCTGGTTGACAAGGGACAAAACTGTGGTATAATCACTCTATCAATAGCGTAAGCAAGGCTTTGACGGAACGAAGCGGCCCCCGGCGGTCAGGAGCGAGAGGGAAGAGTGCGAGCCCTCGGCCCAACCGGAGCTGCGTGCCACTCCCGAGCCGTCTGCGACGAGCAGACCGCCCCGCCCCCGTTACCGGGCGACAGGAGAAGCCCGCCCGGAGTGGGGCGGGATAATCAGGGTGGTACCGTGGAATTTTTCCGCCCCTGGCAATGGCCAGGGGCGGTTTTTTTCACCCTTGCAGCGCATTTTTTACAGTTGGAGGTTGCAAACCCATGCAGAAGAAATTCGGAGTCAACGAACTGCGCGAGATGTTCCTCTCGTTCTTTGAGACCAAGGGACATCTTCGCCTGCCCAGCTTCTCCCTCATCCCCAAGGACGACGCCTCGCTGCTCCTCATCAACAGCGGCATGGCGCCCATGAAACCCTGGTTCACTGGCGAGAAGGAGCCCCCCCGCCACCGGGTGACCACCTGCCAGAAGTGCATCCGCACTGGCGACATTGAGAACATCGGCCACACCGCCCGCCACGGCACCTATTTTGAGATGCTGGGCAACTTCTCCTTCGGCGATTACTTCAAGAAGGAGGCCATTCACTGGGCCTGGGAGTTTTTGACCTCCCCCGAGTGGGTGGGCCTGGACCCCAACCGCCTCTACCCCTCCGTCTTTGCCGGCAATGAGACTACCCCCGCCGACGATGAGGCTTTCCGCATCTGGAATGAGGAGATCGGCATCCCCGCCGATCGTATCTTCAAGTTCGGCAAGGAGGACAACTTCTGGGAGCACGGCTCCGGCCCCTGCGGCCCCTGCTCGGAGATCTACTACGACCGCGGCGAACAGTGGGGCTGCGGCAAGCCCGGCTGCACCGTGGGCTGCGACTGTGACCGCTATATTGAGGTGTGGAACGTGGTGTTCTCCCAGTTCGACAACGACGGCGAGAACCACTACACCGAGCTCAAGCAGAAGAACATTGACACTGGCATGGGCCTGGAGCGTCTGGCCTGCGTGTGTCAGGACGTGGCCTCCCTCTTCGATGTGGACACGGTCATGAACATCACCAACAAGGTCAGCTCCATCACTCACGCTCACTACGGCGAGAGCCACGAGAAGGACGTGTCCCTGCGTGTCATCACCGACCACATCCGCTCCGCCACCTTCATGATCTGTGACGGCGTGCTCCCCTCCAACGAGGGCCGGGGCTATGTGCTCCGCCGCCTCCTCCGCCGGGCCGCCCGCCACGGCAAGCTCCTGGGCGTCAACGACCCCTTCCTCTTTGAGGTGTGCGACACCGTCATCCACGAGAACGAGGGCCACTATCCCGAGCTGCGGGAGCGGCAGGACTATATCACCAAGGTCATCCGCACCGAGGAGGAGAATTTCGCCAAGACCATTGACGGCGGCATGAAGATTTTTGACGACATGCTCGCCGGTCACAAGGAGAAGGGCGAGAAGGTGTTCTCCGGCGCTGACGCCTTCAAACTCTATGACACCTACGGCTTCCCCATTGATTTGACCATCGAGATGGTGGAAGAGCAGGGCATGACGGTGGACCAGGAGGGCTTCAAGGCTCTGATGGAGGAGCAGAAGGTCCGCGCCCGCAAGGCCCGGGAGGCTCTGGGTGATTTGGGCTGGGCCGGTGTGGAGTTCGGCAAGGAAGTCCCTGAGACCGAGTTTGTGGGCTACACCAACACCGCCATTGACGACGCCAAGGTGGTGGCCCTGGTGGTGGAAAATGAGCAGGCCGAGGAGCTGATGCCCGGCGTGGAGGCCATTGTGGTGCTGGACAAGACCCCCTTCTACGCCGAGATGGGCGGCCAGGTAGCCGACCACGGCACCATCTCCACCGCCGCCGGTGCGCGCTTTGAAGTCCACGACGTGCAGAAGAACAAGGGCGGCAAGTATATGCACTACGGCAAGCTCACCGAGGGCACTTTGAAACTGGGCGACACCGTCTCCGCCTCTATCGACACCCAGCGCCGGAAGGCCATCATGCGCGCCCACTCCGCCACCCACCTGCTGGACAAGGCCCTGCGCACCGTACTGGGCGACCACGTCCACCAGGCCGGCTCTCTGGTGGAGGAGGACTACCTGCGCTTTGACTTCACCCACTTCTCCGCCCTGACCGCGGAGGAGCTGGCCAAGGTCAACGCTCTGGTCAACGAGGCGGTGCTGGAGGGCTACGAGGTCCACACCGATGTGCTGCCCATTGAGGAGGCCAAGAAGAAGGGCGCTATCGCCCTCTTTGGTGAGAAGTACGGCGACGTGGTCCGCGTGGTGGATATGGGCGGCTGGTCTGTGGAGTTCTGCGGCGGTACCCATCTGGACAACACCGCCAAGGTGGGCGTATTCCACATCGACAGCGAATTCTCCGTGGCCTCCGGTGTGCGGCGTATTGAGGCCACCACCGGCCTCAAATCCCTGGAGACCATGAACCAGAACCAGCAGAAGCTCTTTGAGGCGGCCGCTGTGCTCAAGACCAAGCCCGGCGAGCTGCGGGAGAAGGCGGAGCAGACCATTACCGAGCTGCGGGAGCTGCGCCACATGGTGGAGAAGTTCAAGGCCAAGGAGGCCGCCGGGGAGACGGACCGGTTCCTCATGGGCTGCCGTCCGGTGGGCGATTTGAAAGTCCTCACCGCCACTCTGCCCGAGGCCGACGCCGCCAAGCTGCGCCAGATGGGCGACCTGCTGCGGGACAAGCAGCCCAATGTGGTAGGCGTCCTGTCCGCCGTCAACGACGGCAAGATTACCTTCCTGGCCATCTGCGGCAAGGAGGCGGTGGCCAAGGGCATCAAGGCCGGCGAGCTGGTGAAGCAGGTGTGCTGCTGCTGCGGCGGCAAGGGCGGCGGCAAGCCGGACAGCGCCATGGGCGGCGGCTCCGACATCCTCAAGCTGGATGACGCCTTGGCCAGCGTGGACGACTTTGTGGCCGGAAAGCTGGGGCTGTAAGATGCTGCCTCAAGACCCCTATATTCTCTTCAGCTATGTGAACACCAAGCTGCGGGACCAGTACAGCAGTCTGGAGGCGCTGTGCGACGACCTCCAGACGGATGTGGAGGCGCTGACACAGCGGCTCTCTGCCGCCGGATTTCAGTACGACTCCGCCCGCAACCAGTTCGTATAAATCCAATGGTATAAAAGGAGGGAACGAAATGAGCGATTGTCTGTTCTGTAAAATCGCGGCGGGGGAAATCCCCTCCAAAAAAGTCTACGAGGACGATCAGGTCTATGCCTTCTACGACATCGACCCCCAGGCGCCCACCCATTTCCTGGTCATCCCCAAGGCCCATATCGGCTCCTGCGGGGAGATTTCCGCGGAAAACTCCGCGGTGGTGGCCCACGCCTTTGAGGTGATCTCGAAGGTGACCAAGGAATTGGGCATCACCGACTTCCGGGTGGTGTCCAATTGCGGTGAACAGGCGGGGCAGTCCGTCCACCACCTGCACTTCCATGTGCTGGCGGGGAGAGACATGACTTGGCCTCCGGGCTAATTCCTTTGTACGCAGCCCAACCCCGGCAGCATAGCCGCCGGGGCCTACGCGGGAAACATGCCACCGGCATGTTTCCAAATCGCTGCGGTGACTTGGCCTCCGGGCTAAACTCCAGCCATACAACCATAGCATTGTTTGAAGTCAGTTTATGACGGAGAAGCGCCCTGCCGGCGCATTTTGCTCCGGCAGGGCACCTTTTTATCCATTTTTGAGAGAGAAGGAGTCTATATGGAGGGATTTGTGCAAGTTTTAGAGAAGGTTGATGCATTTATCTGGGGTATCCCCATGATGGTGCTGCTCTTTGGGACCCATCTGTTCCTGACCATCCGCACCGGCTTTATCCAGCGCAAGACCTGGACCGGCATCAAGCTGTCGGTGACGCGGGATGATGATTCCCCCGGCGATGTGAGCCAGTTCCAGGCCCTCACCACCGCGCTGGCCTCCACCATCGGCACCGGAAACATTGTAGGCGTGGGTACCGCCATCTTTTTGGGCGGATCGGGCGCGGTGTTCTGGTGCTGGATTACCGGCATTTTCGGTATTGCCACCAAATATGGCGAGTCGTTGATTGCGGTCAAGTACCGGGTACGCACCCCGGACGGCAAGATGCAGGGCGGCGCCATGTACGCCCTGGAGCGGGGCTTGCATTTGAAATGGCTGGGGGTGCTCTTTGCCCTCTTCGCCGCCATCGCCTCCTTGGGCATTGGCTGCGGCACTCAGATTAACGCCATTGCCGAGGTCATTGAGGGCAATGTCTCCCTCCCCATTCCACGCATCGCCATTGGCCTGGTGGGCGGCGTACTGACTGCCATTGTGATTCTGGGCGGTATTCAGTCCATCGCTGTGGTGTGTGAGCGTCTGGTGCCCTTTATGTCCATCTTCTATGTGGTGGGCTGCCTCATCATTTTGGGCATTAACTACGACTTCCTGATTCCCGCCATAGTGACTATTATCAAATCGGCCTTTGTGTCCCAGGCGGTGGCCGGTGGTCTGGTGGGCCGGGGCATTCTGGCCGCCGCCCAGGCTGGCATGGCCCGTGGCCTCTTCTCCAATGAGTCTGGTCTGGGCTCCGCTCCGCTGGTGGCCTCTGCCGCCCAGACCCGCAATCCGGTGCGGCAGGCGCTGGTGTCCTCCACCGGCACCTTCTGGGACACGGTGGTGGTGTGTCTGATGACCGGGCTGGTGCTGGTGTCCACGGTGATGAAGAACCCGGCAGTGGATGTATCCCACATGGAAAACGGCGGCGAGATGACCACCGCCGCCTTTGCCCAGATTCCGGTGCTGGGGCCGGTGATTCTGGTATTTGGTATCATCACCTTTGCCTACTCCACCATCCTGGGCTGGTCCTACTACGGGGAGCGCTGTGCCCAGTATCTATTGGGCTCCAAGGCGGTGCTGGTCTACAAGCTGGCCTTTGTGGCGGTGGTGGTGATTGGTCCGGTGGTGGATTTGAATGTGCTGTGGACCGTGGCGGACATCCTCAACGCCCTCATGGCCATTCCCAATCTGGTGGCGGTGTTGCTCCTCTCTGGGGTCATTGCCCAGGAAACCCGGCGCTACATTGACCATCTGGACGATATCGACCACTCGGAAATTCCTCTGGTGCAGCGTTAAATCATCCCCAGCCAAACCGGGGGGTTTTGTGCTCGCCGCACGAGCCGCTTACCCAGCGGGGGCACCGCTTTCTTTACCAAAGAAAGCGGTGGGAAAGAAAGCGCAGAGGGGGCGCTGCCCCCTCTGCACTCCCCCCAATGCGCAACCGGGCTAAAGTTCCACTGCGGTGGGATTGCGCCAGCCCGGTGCCATTTGAACCGGGCTTTCCGCCTATGAGGGAAGCGTTGTACTGCGGTGCAAGACAGGTAACACTGTACACTGTATGTCCGATGCGAAAGAAAAAGCTATCAGCTTGCACCCAAAAATGGGGCGGCCCCCTAAAAAGGCCGCCCTTTTGGAGGGGAGTGGAGAGGGGAACGAGAAGTTCCCCTCTCCGCCTTTTCTTTCCCCGGTTTCTTTTCCGCGAAAAGAAATCGGGCGCTGTCCGCGTAGGACGCCCGTCCGGCGAGGACAACCCCCCATGTTGGGAACATTCCCCAAACAACAAAAGGCCGCCACAGAATGAAACATCCCGTGGCGGCCTCGTTCTTTAAAGAGTCAAATGCCTTACTTCAGGTTGAAGAAAGCGTCCTTGCCCAGGTACTGAGCCACATCGCCCAGCTCCTCCTCGATGCGCAGGAGCTGATTGTACTTGGCCACGCGGTCGGTACGGCTGGGAGCGCCGGTCTTGATCTGGCCAGCGTTGGTGCCCACCACGATGTCGGCAATGGTGGCATCCTCCGTCTCGCCGGAGCGGTGAGACACCACGGCGGTGTAGCCAGCGCGGTTGGCCATCTGGATAGCGTCCAGAGTCTCGGTCAGAGTGCCGATCTGGTTGACCTTGATGAGGATGGCGTTGGCGATCTTGTTCTCCAGGCCCATCTTCAGGCGCTCGGTGTTGGTGACGAACAGGTCGTCGCCCACCAGCTGCACGCGGTCGCCCAGAGCCTTGGTCAGCATCTGCCAGCCCTCGATGTCGTCCTCGCCCATGCAGTCCTCCATGGAGATGATGGGGTAGTTGTCGGCGAACTTCTTCCACATGTTGACCATCTGCTGCTTGGTCATGCTCTTCTTGGCCTTGGGCAGGTCATAGCAGCCAGTCTCGGCGTTGTACCAGTCAGACACAGCGGCGTCAATGGCGATCTTGAAGTCCTCGCCGGGCTTGTAGCCGGCTTTCTCGATGGCGGCCACGATGCACTTGAAGGCGTCCTCGTCCTTCTTCAGGTTGGGGGCGTAGCCGCCCTCGTCGCCCACGCCGGCGGCGGGGGTGCCGTTCTCCTTCAGAACAGTCTTCAGGGTGTGGAACACCTCGGCGCACATCCGCAGGGCTTCCTTCCAGCAGCAGGCGCCCACAGGCATAATCATGAACTCCTGGATGTCCACGTTGTTGGTGGCGTGGGCACCGCCGTTGAGGATGTTCATCATGGGCACGGGCAGGGTCTTGGCGTTGACGCCGCCGATATAGTTGTAGAGGCTGGTGCCCAGGCTCTCGGCAGCGGCCTTGGCGCAGGCCAGAGAAGCGCCCAGAATGGCGTTAGCGCCCAGACGGCTCTTGTTGGGGGTGCCGTCCAGCTCGATCATAGCCTTGTCGATGGCGGTCTGATCCAGCACGTTCATGCCCACCAGGCACTCGGCGATCTCGGTGTTGACATTCTCAACCGCCTTCAGCACGCCCTTGCCCATATAGCGGCTCTTGTCGCCGTCCCGCAGCTCGCAGGCCTCATGAACACCGGTGGAAGCACCGGAGGGAACGGAAGCGCGGCCAACCACGCCGTCCTCCAGATAAACCTCAACCTCAACGGTAGGATTGCCGCGGGAGTCCAAGATCTCGCGCCCGACAACGTCCACGATTTCGATGATCTGCTTCATGGGAAATCTACTCCTTTCAAAGATGGGAGGGGAACGGTTCCCCTCTGCCGGCTGAGCCGGCCGCCCGCCCCATCGGGGCAGGCCCAGTTGGTTGTATCTATGCCCGCCCTCCGCAGGCGGCGGAGGGTGCCAATCCGAAGACCGGCCGGGGGGCTGACAAGTTCAGATGCGCCCGGATGGCGCGTCTCAGTTCTCAATCAGGGTGGTGCCGTCCATCTCCGCCGGCTTCTCCAGACCCATCAGGTCCAGCATGGTGGGGGCGATGTCGGCCAGTTTGCCGTCCCGCAGCTTCACGTCGGCGCCCACAATATAGAAGGGCACCGGGTTGGTGGTGTGGGCGGTGTAGGGGGTGACACCATCCGCCTCCAGCATCCGGTCGGCGTTGCCGTGGTCGGCGGTGATGAGGGAGATGCCGCCCATCCGGGACGTGGCCTCCACCACCTGGCCCACGCACTCATCCACCGTCTCCACCGCCAGACGGGCGGCCTCATACACGCCGGTATGGCCCACCATGTCGCAGTTGGCGAAGTTGAGGATGATAACGTCGTAGTTGCCGCTCTCAATGCGCTTGACGGCCTCGTCGGCCACCTCATGGGCGCTCATGTCCGGCTTGAGGTCATAGGTTGCCACCTTGGGGGAGGGGATCAAGACCCGATCCTCGCCGGGAAACACCTGCTCGGCGCCGCCGTTGAAGAAGAAGGTCACATGGGCGTACTTCTCCGTCTCGGCAATGCGCAGCTGGGTGAGGCCCAGCTGGCTGATATACTCGCCAAAGATGTTGTGCAGCTCCTTGTGGGGGAAGGCCACCGACACATTGGGCATGGTGGCGTCGTACTCAGTGGTGCACACATAGGTGACGGGATAGTAGCCCTTCTTGCGCTCCACATCGGTAAAGGCGGGGTCCACAAAGCAGCGGGTGATCTCCCGGGCCCGGTCGGGGCGGAAGTTGAAGAAGATCACCGAGTCGCCCTCGTTGATGGTGGCCTTCTCAGTGCACACCACGGGCTCCATAAACTCGTCGGTGACACCGGCGTCATAGGACTTCTGTACCGCCTCCACCGGATCGGCCTCAAAGGGGGCGTCCCCGTTGGCAATGGCGTTGTAGGCCCGCTGCAAACGCTCCCAGCGCTTGTCCCGGTCCATGGCATAGAAACGGCCCATCACCGTGGCCACCTGGCCGATGCCGATCTCCTTGCACTTCTCTACCAGCTGGGCCACATAGCCCTTGCCGGAGGAGGGGGGCACGTCGCGCCCGTCCAGGAAGCAGTGGATATACACCTTGCTCAGCCCGCGGCGCTTGGCCATCTCCAGGAGAGCAAACACATGGGTGATGTGGCTGTGGACGCCGCCGTCGCTGAGAAGGCCCATCAGGTGCAGCGCGGTCCCCCGCTCCTTGCACTCGTCCATGGCCTCGCAGTAGGCGTCGTTCTCAAAGAAGGAGCCGTCCTGCACCGCCTTGGTGATGCGGGGCAGGTCCTGGAACACCACACGGCCGGCGCCGATGTTGGTGTGGCCCACCTCGGAGTTGCCCATCTGTCCCTCGGGCAGGCCCACATCCAGGCCGGAGGCGGAAAGCTTACAGCCGGGACAGGTGGAAAACACCTTGTCCAGGAAGGGAGTGCGGGCATTGCGGATGGCGTTGCCCTTCTCCTCGTCGCTCAGGCCAAAGCCGTCCATAATAATCAGGGTAGTCGGAGTTTTACTCATAGAGAAACCTCGGTTCTGAAAGGATTATTCCTGGTTGGCCGCGTTGACAATCTGCACGAAGTCAGGGGCCTTCAGGGCAGCGCCGCCAATGAGGCCGCCGTCCACGTCGGGCTGAGCCAGCAGCTCGTGGGCGTTCTTGGCGTTCATGGAGCCGCCGTACTGGATGGTGACGGAGCGGGCCACGCGGGCGCCATACAGCTTGCGGATGACCGCGCGGATGGCCTCGCAGACCTCGCCGGCCTGCTCGGCAGTGGCGGTCTTACCGGTGCCAATGGCCCACAGGGGCTCATAGGCGATGACCACATGGCGCATCTTCTCGGCGGGCACATTGGCCAGAGCGGCCTTCACCTGGTAGGAGATGAGGTCCATGGTGACGCCCAGCTCCCGCTGCTCCAGGCTCTCGCCCACGCAGACG
>DXDX01000075.1 GCA_019115265.1 Candidatus Flavonifractor merdigallinarum
GCCGGATGGATTTGGGCTATCTGCTCGCCTGTGAGAACTATGGCCCTGTGGAGAGCACCAACGGGGACTATGTGGGCGGCATCGCCGGGACTGCCCAATCGGTCCTGCGCAGCTGCTGGTCCAAGTGCGCCCTCACCGGGGGAAAGTATGTGGGCGGTGTGGCGGGCTACGCCACTGAGCTCTACAACTGCACCTCTCTGGTCCTGATCACCTCGGACGAAAATTGGACGGGGGCGGTAGCCGGAGACTGGGACCGGACGGGCAGCCTCAGCGGCAACCGCTTTGTGCCCCTGGAGGGGCAGGCCGGGGTGGACGGCATCAGCTACGCCGGTCAGGCGCAGCCGGTGTCCTTTGAGGAACTGGCCCAGGGGAACATCCCCGATCGCTTCCGGCAGTTCATCCTCACCTATCAGGCGGAGGATACGGTGGTGGAACAGGTTACCTGTACCTATGGCGATTCCTTCTCCGACCACCCCGCCCCGGAAGTCCCCCAGCAGGAGGGCTGTTTTGGCGCCTGGGCCATGCCCGAGAGCACACAGGTAGACTTTGACTATGTGATTTCCGCCTGTTATACTCCCTACACCACCACCCTGGCCAGCGCCGCCCAGCGGGACAACGGCCGCCCCGTCTTTTTGATGGAGGGCACCTTTGACGCA
Organism: Candidatus Flavonifractor merdigallinarum; assembly: GCA_019115265.1. GTDB lineage: Bacteria > Bacillota > Clostridia > Oscillospirales > Oscillospiraceae > Pseudoflavonifractor_A > Pseudoflavonifractor_A merdigallinarum. The sequence continues at coordinate 657 of DXDX01000075.1, forward strand.
AACGCCCAGCTGGACGCAGCCGCCCAGACGCAGAGTGAGGACGGCGAGGTGTGGACGGTGCAGCTGAATGGGGATGACGGCAGCGCCCACACCGTCCGCTTCACGCCCCCGGACGGCTGGTCCAAACTCTCCCTGACCCTGTCCACCACTGACGGGAAGGAGACCCCTATCTCCTGGCAGCAGGATGGGAGCTGCTGCGTCTTTTCCGCCCCCACAGGGAGCTTTACCCTCCACCTGAACCGGGACACTGCCCCCTCCCCTCTGCTCCTTCTGCTGCTTCTCCCCCTGGCGGGGATTGTCTTGCTGTTTCTCATACTTCGGCGGCGGAAACGGAAAAAGCCCAGTGCTCAACCAGCTTAACCTGCAAAAGACCGTGAAACACCTCAAACAGTGTCTCACGGTCTTTTCTTTACAGCAGGCACACAATCTCCGCCCGGCCGGGGTAGCCCAGCTCTAGCTCCTCCTTGTGGTAGAGGTAGCCGGGGTCGTCGTAGTACCGGGCCTTTTGGGGGCAGCCCTTGATGCACGCCCCGCACTTGATACAGATGCCGGTATACTGGGTGACATCCGCCGGATCAATGGAGCCCATGGGGCACAGGGCGGCGCACTGTCCGCAGCGGTTACAGGTGGGCCCCACCTTGGGCTTTACCTTGCGGATGTCGATGTGATATCCCGCCCGGTCCCGAGGCTGGTAGTAGGGCCCGATGGGGAGACGCCCCGGCACCTCCACCGGCGAGTGGGCCCCCGTTTGCAGCGCTCGGGCGGCCCGCTGCCCAAAGGCTGCCGCTTCCTGCAAATCCTCCTCGTCGGGGCGACCTGCGGCCAGAGTGGTGGAAAAGGCGTGCTCCCCCACAAAGGCCGCAGCGGCGAAGGTATGAAAGTGGTGGCTCTCCAACAGTTCCCGCAGTTCCATGAGCGCGTCGTCAAAATTCCGGTTGCCAAAGAGCACCACCGGAATGGCCGCCGCGCTGTGCCCCTCCCAGGTGTTCAAATAGGGCAGCAGCACATTGGGTAGACGTCCGGCGTACACCGGCAGACCTACCACCGCCACATCCCCCGACTGGAACACCGGCGGGGCGATACGCGCCTGGGGCAAGGTAAAGTCAAAGGTTTCCAGCGGGGCGCCCAGCCCATCCGCCAGTGCCGCCGCTATGCGCTTCACCACCGCTTTTGTGGTGCCAGTGGCGCTGAACCAGCAGGCCCGCACCGTTCCGCCTCCATAGGTAAGGTTCATAGTCCTCCCCCCCTTTTGGTTTCAGTGTACCACTGGACCGAACCGGGGGCAAGAGCTATCCAGGGAAGTACGGGTCGGCGGTATAGACGAGGGCGGCCAAGGTGATGGAATCCCCGTCGTAGACCAGAGAACAGCGCAGCGTACCGCAAGTGTCCAGGGGATAGTCCGAGTTGGGGTCGTATACCCCCAGTTCCACTGTGAAGGGATCGGGGAAGTGGCACTGGTAGCCGATGCGGTAGCTGTCAAATCCCAGCTCTTGCAGCTGTGCGGTGGCCTCTTCCAGCTCTGCCTCACCCTGGAGGGAGAAGGAGACGCTTAATGTATAGTGTCCGTCCCCCGTCGGTTCCAACACATGGAGAGCAGTCAGATAGATACCGGTGCCGTGACCATCGTAGCGGGTGATGATAAGCTCATCTGTGCCGTCCTTGTCCAAATCCGCCCATTGGGGCATAGCCCAGGCGTGCTGTCCATACAGGCCGTATTCCCCCGCTCCGGTGTCAAACCAGGATAGTACCCCGTTTACCAGCACCCCCACCTCGCTCGGGCCGCTCACCGCGTAATTGCACACGCACACCGTCACGCCGGTGGTATCCTCCCCATACGCCATCGGGTCAGGCCACAACCGCACCACCGGGTCCAGCCACCAGCTGTCCGGCCATTCAACGGCGTTGTATGTGGGGATATCCTCCGGTGTCAGTTCCGCCAAGTCCGAGATGGGATGTTTCCCTCTCCAGTTGATGGCATAGATGCGGTCAGAATAGAGCAGCTGGGTTTCCCCGGTGTCCCGGTTTTTCCGCTCCATCACCAGCTGGTCCCCCTGGGCCGTTACAGAGAGGGCGTCCCAGATGGTGTCCCGGTAGGGCGGCTGGGGAAGGTCATAGATTACCGTCCAGTCCAAACCGCCGTTGTCTGTGTGGTACACGGTGGAGTCGTTTGGCCGGGATACCGCCGCCAGGGCCACCGCCCCCTCCTGCCACAGGAGTGTGGCCTCCCCATCACTGGGCACTGAGAGCGTATCCAGCAAATCAATCCCCTCCGGCACCGCCCGAAACGCAGTGCGGAACGTGGAGGTACTGCCGTCATCCCAAGTGCAGGTCACCTCCAGGCCCAGCAGGAGATACTCATCCTCCGGCCACCCACGCTCGGCGGTGTTGATGGGGAAGCCAGAGGAGGATCGGTGAGCAGGTCCGCCGCCACGACTGCTTCCACCGATGGTATGGTGCCCCAGCTCCAGTCCATCCTCGGTCAGAAGATAGAGTTTGGCCTCCGTCCGCTGGAAGGGCTCGGTGGGGTCATTGATGGTAAGAATGCTGTCCATGGGGATACCCGTCACTTGACCTTCGGCCAGGACCGCATAAAAGTCGGAGCAGTATGTTTCCTCATACACCCGCAAGGGGATACCGCCAGCATAAATGAGCGGTTCCGTCCACACCTGGTCGGGCTGCACCGACGGCACCGCCAGACGGAAGGCATAGGTGGCCGAGCGGCTGGTAAAGCCGTCCTTCCAGGTGTAGGTAAAGACCACACCCCGCTCCTCCGGGAATCCGCTGCCGTCGGAGTCCTCACGGAGATACAAAACCAGACTGAAGGTCATGCCGGCGCTGCGTCCGGCCACCCACTCCTCCCCCTGGAGGAGGTAGTCGGTAAAGGTGCCCTCGTCGGGGTAGGGCTCTTTTCCAAAGGTCACACTGGCCCCATGGCTCCAGGCAGTGTCGTCCACCAGACGCGGGGCGTTTTCCAGCAGTTGGGCCGGGTCAGGGGGCGTATCCCCATCCCACTCCGCCGTGGTGAGCACGACGGAATCCCGGTCCGTGGAGAGGGTGATCTCAGGCGGCACTTCCGGGATAGCGGCCTCCGCCGGGTCGGCACACAGCCAAATGCCCACCCCCACCGCCAGAACAGCCAGCGCCACAGCCGCCGCCAGGGCGGGCTTCCGGTAGGCGAGGGCCCCTTTCACCCGCCGGGATACGTCGTGTTCCCCAAAGGCGGCAGGAAGGCGGGCGATCTCCGGGGCCGCCAGATGCAGGAGCGCTCGGGCATAGCCACCCTTTTCCTCCTCCGGCAGGGCGCGGAGCACCCCCTCATCACAGGAGGCCTCCAAATCCCGGCAGAAAAGCCGCCAGGACAGCCACAGCACCGGATTGAACCAGTGGACGGAGACCGCCAGGAAAAAGAGGGGCTTCCACACAAAATCTCCCCGGCGCAGGTGGGTGCGCTCATGGGAGAGCACATAGCCCCGGTCCGGCTCGCTGAGGCCGATGGGCAGGTAGATGCAGGGGGAGACAATTCCCAGCACAAAGGGCGGCCCCGGCTGGTCGCTCTCCCACACGCCGGGTTCTACACGCACTGCGGTGGCCATGGCCCGATTCAGCTTCCGCTGCTGGTAGACAAACCACCCCCACAGCACCAGAACCCCCGCCAGCCACAGCAGCTCCAACACCGGCACACTCTGTTTTGGCTCTGCCAGTGGTTCCAGGGTGGAATACTCCACCGACACATCCTCCGGCCATGTCTCCCCCTCCGGGATCGCCGGCACCGCAACCACATCCGTGTCCGGCTGGGCGGGCTGGGCTGCGGAGGGCTGTGTCTCCACCTGCTCGGTGGGGGATGGCAGCGCCTCCTCCAGCAGCGCGGCAGGACTCCACACGCTGGAAAAGCTCACCGGGCACACCATGCGGAAGAACACCACCGCCCATAGGAGCAGCCGGAGCACAGCGGGGGCTTTCAGCCGGATGAGGATGGCCCGCAGCACCAGCACCGCCAGCACAGTGAGGGCCGCGGTGAGGCTCATCTGCCCCAATGCGGCAAGCACATCAGTCATGGCGGCCCTCACTCTCGTCAATGAGGCGGCGCAAGTCCTCCGCCTCCTGGTGGGAGAGCCGCTTCCCACTGAGGAACGCGGCCACAAAGCTGGGCAGGGACCCGCCAAAGGAGCGCTCCACCACCGCCTCGCTCTCCTCTCGCAGCACCTGTTCCCGCGCCACCAGGGCGGTAACGGTGGCGTGTTCGTTGCGGAGAATCCCCCGCTCTCCCAGCTTGCGGATGAGGTTAAAAGTGGTGGACTTTTTCCACCCCAGCTTTTCCAGGCACAGCCGGGACAGGGCGGTGGAGTTGATGGGCTGGTATTCCCACACCACATCCATCAGGCGGTATTCGGCGTCAAACAGCTTATAATCTCCCATGTTGCAGTCCTCCTTCAATTGGTTTGTCTCAATAAACCTATTCTTGGTTTGAAGTTTATCACGACAAACCTCTCCTGTCAAGAAAAAAGCGCGTACCGTGGAACGGTTCCATAGTACGCGCTTCTTTGGTCTCTGCCTCAGATGGACAATTCCCCCGATACGGGGGATTTTGTGCTCGCCGCACGGGCACCCTACGCGGGTGGCGCCCGATTTCTTTTCGCGGAAAAGAAACCGGGGAAAGAAAAGGCGGAGAGGGGAACTTCTCGTTCCCCTCTCCACTCCCCTCCAAAAGGGCGGCCTTTTTAAGGGGGCCGCCCCAATAAGG
>DXDX01000076.1 GCA_019115265.1 Candidatus Flavonifractor merdigallinarum
CCAAGTACTTTGGTCCCATCGACTATGAGCCGGAAGATGTGATCTCGTTCCCCAATGGTCTCTTTGGTTTTGACACAGAGACCGCCTTCCTCCTTCTCCCCTTTGAGGGCAGTGATGGGAATCTGTTGTGCTTTCAGAGTGTCCAAATCCCCTCCCTGGCCTTTGTGGCCATGAACCCGTTCGCCCTCTGCCCCACCTATGCCCCAGTCCTCACTCCTGAGGAGCTGGGCTTTCTGGGCGTTCAGACAAGCGAAGAGTTGGGCTACTATGTTCTGTGTGTGGTCCGGGAACCGGTCAGCGAAAGCACCGTCAATCTGCGCTGTCCCATTGTCATCCATCCAGAACAAAAGACCGCCATTCAGGTCATCCTGGAGGGGACAGAGTACCACATGCGCCATCGGCTTGGGGACTTTTCCAATGGAGCTGGGGGTGCGCCATGTTGATTTTACGCCGAAAACCGGGGGAGACCTTTTTGATTGGCGAGCATGTCAGCATCACCATTCTGGGCACCGAGGCCAGCGGCACAGTCAGCATCGGCATCGACGCCCCAAAAGATGTCCTCATTTTGCGCAGTGAACTTCAACAGGCGGTCACCGCCAATCAGGACGCCGCTTTGAGCCTCTCCTCGCCCCAGGCGGTGCAGGCTTTGGGCTCTGTCTTTTCCCACAAGCCGGACCCGGCCCAGCCGGACGGCTCTTCCCAGCCCTGATGTGGAAAGGAGGTGTTTTCTATGGATATGATGTCTGGCATCGCCGCGACCGCGACCAGCCTGTCCGCCGCTCAGCTTCAGCAAAATTACTCCCTTGCTGTGACCAAAAAGGCAATGGATACCCAGGAAATGCAGGCTCAGGCCATGATTGAAATGATGGCTCAGCCCATGAAGGGAACCTATATTGACACCTACGCCTAAGCGGCAAGCAGAAACAAAAACGGCCCTGTCGGTGTTCTCACACACCAGCAGGGCCGTCAAAATTTGTCTGAATCCCGGCCTGTATGCCAATACAGACCGGGCTTTCGCATTTATCCCCCAAATCAGGCGGTAGCCACCAGTTCCCGGGCGCGCTTGGCGGCCTCGGCGGCGTTGGTGGTATAGGCGTCAGCGCCAATCTTCTCTGCGAAGGCGGAGGAGAGCGGCCCGCCGCCCACCATGACCTTGAACTGGTCCCGGATGCCCTCGGCCACCAGTCCGTCAATGACCTTCTTCATGTTGCCCATGGTGGTGGTCATCAGGGTAGACATGCACACAATGCCGCTGCCCATCTCCTTGGCCTGGGCCACAAACTCACTCACCGGCACATCCCGGCCCAGGTCGTGGACATCAAAGCCCGCCGTCTCCATCATAATCTTCACCAGGTTTTTGCCGATGTCGTGGGTGTCACCCTCCACCACACCGATGAGCACCCCACAGCCCTTGGAGCTGTTGTCCCGCTTCAGGTGGGGCTTGAGAATTTCCAGACCGTTGTACATGGCGTCCGAGCAGATGAGGAGCTCCGGCACGAAGTACTCCTCCTCCTCATACAGCTGTCCGGCCTTCTCCATGCCCTTGGCCAGCCCCTCGGTGATGCCCTCGTAGGCGTCAAATCCGGCCTCCACATAGGATTTGGCCACGTCCACCACCGCCTCGTCCTCCATCTCCAGAACACAGCGGGCCAGTTCCGCCAACAGCGCTTCTTTCTCTGCCATCTCAGATCATCCTTTCTCTACCACTTGACTTCGTATACCCAGCCCCGCTTTGCCCTCAGCAAATTGAGGCAGAAATGTCCGATAACGCCCCCCTCCGGGTGGCTGCGGCCGTAGGCGAGCAACGCCTGCCCGTAGTGCTCCGCCGGGGGGTCCGGCTCCCAGCGCTCCAGCTGTCCGCTCCCGGTGTCCAGCAGGCTCTGGGTCAGCTTCCCGCACAGGTGAATTACCACACCAGGGTTGTCCTGCCGCAGGTGGGTAATCAGCCGCTGGCAGCTGGGGAGATAGATGTTGCGGAACACCTTTTCCCCTAGAATATCCACCGTGGCCACCGGGTCAGAGAAGGAGAGCAGCGTGGCCCCATGCTCTACCGCCGTGCGGGCATACTGCCGAATCCACCCCTCCGTCCGGGTCATCAGCTCCGCGCCCGCCGGTTTGCGCAGGGTGGCAAACATGCGGCCCATGGGGAGAAGCGCATTCAACAGGGTGAAGTGCCCCTCAATCTCGTAGGAGATGGGGAAACCCTCCTGGCGCAGCGTATCCATGGCGCTCAGCATGGCCTGCATCCGGGGAAACTCCCAATTTGGCGTTTCGGGCAGCTCCTCCACCTTTTTGTAGGCGGGCTCCCGCACCCGGGCCCCCTCCAGGGACAGATGGGGCTGAGCGCCCAGCCCCTCCCCGCACAGGGTGTTGCAGAAGGGCAGCGTCACCCAGCCGCCCTCCGACAATCTTTTCGCGGCGGCACAGATGGAGCTGACCTCCAGGTGCAGCTGCTCCGGTGTGGTGATGCCCAATTCCGCCAGCCGCTCCGGCGAGGGGGTAGAGCGCTGGTTTGCCATACCGCTTTTACACGCAAAACGTTCCATTTACAGTCCTCCAAATTGCAGCGACCGGGTAAACAGCTCCTCGTATCCGTCCGAAATGGACAGCTCCACATAGGAGATGGTCTGCGCCAGCGCCTCCGCCCGCTGCCGCTCCGCGCCGGAGAGGAGGCACAGCTCCGCCCCAGTCATGGAGGAGTTGCCGATATAGGAGATTTTCTCCCGCAGGCAGGCGGGGAGAATCCCCGCCCCGGTCAGACTGGCGGGGTCCAGGTGTTTGCCGAACTGTCCCGCCACCAGAACCCGGTCCACCGCCTCCGGCTCCACCTTCAGCTGCTTGAGCAGGGTCAGAATCCCGGAGAGAATGGCCCCCTTGCACAGCTGGACCTGCCGGATGTCGGCCTGGGTCACATAGAGGCCGTGCGCGGCGTCCAGCACCAGCCGCCGTTTGCCCCGCTCGTCGGTGTCGGTGAGGGGGGAGTCCGCGGTCAACCGGCCGCTCTTGGCGATGAGCTTGTGGGATACCGCCTGGCTGATGGCCTCCAGCAAACCGCTGCCGCACAATCCCCGGGGGGATGCCCCGCCGCCGATGACGCCCAGCTCCACACGCCCGCCGTCCAGCCGGACATGCTCCACCGCGCCCGGCTCGGCCCGCATCCCGCAGGAGATATTCATTCCCTCCAGAGCGGGACCGGCGGCGCAGGAACAGGCGTACATCCGGCCGTGCTGGCTGAGAATCATCTCCCCATTGGTGCCGATGTCCAGAAAGAGCACCGTGTCCTCCACCTGATCCAGCCGGGATGCCAGCGCGCCGGAGACGATGTCCCCGCCGATGTAGGCGGACACAGAGGGGATGCAGTAGACCCGGGCCTGGGGATGGAGGGCCAGCCCCAGCTCGGAGGCCAGGACGGTGACCGCGTGGGAAAAGACGCTCCGGTAGGGGGCCTGTCCCAGACTGGCCAGGGGGATGCCCAGCAGGGCGTGGAGCATGGTGGAATTTCCGCCCACCACCACCTCATAGATGGTCTCCGGGGTGCGGCCCAGCAACTCCGTCAGCGTCCGGGCGCTCTGCTCCAGACGCTCCACCAGCACCCGCTGCAATTCCAGCACCCCGCCGGGGTGCTCCATGTCGTAGTGAATCCGGGAGAGCACGTCCAGGCCGAAGGCCTTCTGCGGGTTGACAAACCCATCCTCCGCCAGCCTTGCCCCAGTGCGCAGATCCAACAGCGCCACCGCCACCGTGGTGGTGCCGATGTCCACCGCCAGCCCGTAGAGGGTCCCATCGGTTTGCAGGGCCACAGGCGCCCCGCCGTAACGCACCAGACACACCTCCCGGTTCTCCTCCAGCGCCGGCAGCTCCCGCATCAGGGAGAGGGGGAGGTCACCGCCCACCTCCAGAGCGGCACACATGGAGCGGCCGTCCTCAAAGGAGGAGGGAGCCAGGTGGATGGGTTCTTCCGTCACCACGGGGGCGAGGGGGATGTCCGGCCGCTCGCCGCTGCCCAGCACACCGCCGCCCCCCTCCCGGAGCAGGCCCAGCGGGTCCAGCTCCACTTCTTCCAGAGGGACGGTGAGACAGGCCAGCCGGATACCGAAGTCCCGCTCCTCGGGGGTGAGGAAATTCTCCTCCTGGGCGGAGCGGGCGCTCACCTCTCCCTTGAGGATGCGGACCTTGCACTTGCCGCACAGTCCCTTGCCGTTGCAGGGGCTCTCCAGCAGAATGCCCTTCTCCCGCAGCAGCTCCAGAATGGTACGCCCCTCCCGGGGCTCAACGTGCAGCATGGGGTGCCTCCTCTCCGGCGCGGACCGCCTCCATCATCAGGCGGATGCTCTCCAGAGTGGTGGTGGTCCCCAGCCCGCAGGCGGGGGCCAGAATGTCCGCCCCCTGCTTCAGACTGTTCTGACACAGGGTGCGGATGGTGGCGGCGTTGCCGGAGGCCAGGGCGAAGGTGCTGACATTGCCCATCACCACCATGCCGGGCAGGGCCTTGCGCAGCTGCGCCACGTTGACCACCGCGTCCACGCTCAGGGCGCTGCACTTCAACTGGGCCAGCTGGGGATAGATGGGCTGGAGCTGGCCGCAGATGTGGACAATCACCCCGCTGCAATGGGGACGCAGCTCCTCACACAGCCGGTTCAGGCAGGGCAGGGCGAATGCTCCAAACAGCTTGGGACCCAGAATCTCCCCGGTGCCGCTGGGGTCGGAGATGGTGATAAACTCCGCCCCCGCCTCAATCTGGGCCAGGCCAAAGGCCACCAGTCCGTCGGTCACCCGCTCCAGCACTTTGTGAGCATTCTCCGGCTTTTTGAACAGCTCTTTATAGAAGCGGGCGGCGTCCACCAGGGAGGAGGCCAGACTGATGGGGCCGGTGAGGTTGCCCATCAACACCGCGTCCGGGCACCGCACCCGCAGCTTTTTCAAGGCCTCCAGCACTGTCCCGGCGCGCCCGCGGGTGGGGTCCAGGGGGCGCAGTTCCTCCCACTGGTCCACCGATTCCACCGCGTACTGAACGACCCGGGGCTCAGTGTACCGGTCCCCCAGGTCCACACCGGCGCCCATGTTCTCCGCCTCCACCGTCATGCAGAACGGGACGCCCACATTGTCAAAGAGGCCGTTGGTATAGGCCGCGCTGGCCAGCTGGGCCATGGCCTCTGCATCCTGGTGGGCCTCCGGCCAGAAAACGCCCGCCAAATCCATGATCTGGGCGGTCATCATGTTCATCATCCCACCCGGACAGAGGCAGGCCGGGCGGACAGGGGTGGCGCCGCTCAGGGTCTGGCGGAGCAGCTGCGCCGATGTCATCTCTTCACTCATAAATACTCCTTATTTCTCTTTCAGGCGCCGTTCACAGTCCTCTATCAGCTCAGCCACCCGCTCCGGGCACACCGGATAGCCCACCTCCCGCACCGTGTCCATCATGGCCTGGATATTTTCGCGGGGGGTGTCCACCGGCAGACTGCACCCGGACATGACCATATAGCCCTTGGGGCTGTCATAGCCATCCCGGATACACCGGAGGGTGTTATACCGCACATCCAGGGGGGTGCCGGAGAACATGACCACCGCCGGGTCCACATTGCCCAGAATCTTGACCTTGTGGCCCACCGCTTTCTTGCACTCGGCCAGGCTGGCCACATTGTCAATGCTCAGACCGGCAATGCCCAGGTCAGCCACATCCTCCCAGATCTTGTTGGTCTGGCCACAGATGTGGACAACCACCCCTTTGCCCTTGCTCTTGATAAAGTCCACCAGCTCTTTCAGGTAGGGCAGGGAGAACTCCCGGAACGCCTTGGGGCTCACCACCGTACAGGAAGACATGGGCTCGGAGATCGCGGGGGTGATGCCCAAATCAATGGCCGCGGCGGCGTAGGCCTTCACGGTTTCCAGAGAGACCTGGCACAGGCGGTGGACCGCCTCGGGGTTTTTGTAGATCATGCTCAGCGTCTTGTTGACGCCCAGGAGGAAAAAGGCGTTGGTGAACGCCCCGACAATGCCGCAGGAGCAGCCAATCTCCCCCTTCACCTCATCTTGCAGATATTTCATGGCGTCCAGCTGCAAAGGAAGGCGGCCATCCTTGTAGGGGTCGGCGGGCTGAAGGGAGTCAATCTGGCTGACGTCGGTGATGGCGGGCTGGTCTAAATCGGCAGTCTCATCGTCCGGGTATTTCACGGTAGCGCCCATGGCCTCCGCCCAGGGGAAGAGGTCGGTAAAGATGCGGATGCTGTCGTAGCCAAAACGGCGGTAAGATGCCACCTGCGCGTCCGCCAGCGTTTTGGCGTTGCGGCTCAGCTCGGAAATCTTACAGCCGTAAATCCGGGCCACGCCGTTTGCCACATTGGGGTTGCACGGCAGACGGTCCACGGGGAGCCCTTTGGCCAGGGCGGCTGCCCGCTCCATGGGTGTCATTTGATCCTGCATTTGTCAGACCTCCTAACAACATGATGAGTGTGAGAGCTTCCAAACTGCATATGAAGTTGTGCGATATACACCGGAAACGGCACATTCCAGTGTGGAATTGTGCCGTTTCCAAGAGAGCTTCCCGAACCTCGGGAGCGCCTGATTGTTTGATTTGGGATTCTTCGTTTATTTTATCACGGTGGAAAGACCCTGTAAAATCGGGTTTTTCGATGTAAGTCATGTATAAATAAAATATTATCAATAAATTTGGCGCATCTTATCCGGCTGAATGTTCTCCGCCCAGTCTTTCCACTCCGCACTCTGATCCGTCCAAGGTATTGAGGATGGCGGGGGCCACATACCACCAGACGGGAAGCCCAAAAGATCACATCGATCCCTCCTGATGTGATTGCTCCTCCAGACACCGGTGAAACTCCTCCAGCATGGATGCCAGGGTGATGCCCTCCATGGTCTCTTGAATGGAGTGTTCGATTTTGTGGTAGGGTCCCTCCAGCACTTTCTGGATATTCTGGGCCACGGGACAGGGCCGCTGTCCGCAGGCGTGGATGCCAATGAGGGCGGGAATGCCGTCCGGCTCCAGAGCATTGTAAATCTGGTACAGGGTAATCTGCTCCGGCGTCCGGCACAGCTCCGCGCCGCCCGTCCCACGGGCCACTGTGATCAGCCCCGCCTTTTTCAGTGCACTGAGGATGTTCCGAATGACCACCGGGTTGACGCCCGTGCTCTGGGCCAGCAGCGTACTGGTCACCTTGGCCAATCCCCTGGCCTCGTGCATGAAAATCAGGCAGTGAACCGCCACAGAGCATTTCATACTCAGGTGCATCGTGATCGTCCTTTCTCGTTGAGCATCTGGAAGCAGGATGTAAGGATTGACATTACAATGTCTTGGTGCTACACTGTCCTTATCCTGTCATATAAACCTTTACAACTCTATTTTACAATTCTTCCCGCCCAAACACAAGACCAATCCGAAATTGACAGGCAAATCTGCCACACGGTAACCGGTACAAGGAGGTTTTTGAACATGAAGCTCTATGAACTTACATTCAGTCCCACCGGCGGCACCCAGAAGGCCGCCCACATGCTGACCACCGCCATGGGCGGGGCGTCTGGCGCGGTGGATCTAACGGACAGCCGCGCGGACTTTTCCACCGTGGCCTTTACACCGGAGGACGTGGCAGTAATTGCGGTTCCCTCCTACAGCGGCCGGGTGCCGGGTCCCGCCGTACAGCGGCTGGGCTGCATCAAGGGCAACGGAGCCCGGGCGGTGCTGGTGTGCGTATATGGCAACCGGGCCTATGAGGACACTCTGGTGGAGCTGGAGGACGCCGCCAAGGGGGCGGGCTTTCGTGTCATCGCCGCTGTGGCGGCCATTGCGGAGCACTCCATCGCCCACCGGTACGCCGCCGGACGGCCCGACCAGGAGGATGAGGCCCAGCTCCAGGACTTTGCCCAGCAAATTTTGAACAAATGCTCCGCCGGAGATGACACAGAGCCCAAGATTCCCGGCAACCGCCCCTATAAAAAGGCCGGCGGCACCGGCATGGTGCCCAAGCCCACCAAGGACTGTACCCGCTGCGGCCTGTGTGCGGCAAAGTGCCCCGTCCAGGCCATTGACCCCAAGGACCCCCATCACACAGACAAGGACAAGTGCATCTCCTGTATGCGCTGTGTATCTGTCTGCCCCTACTCGGCTCGCAAGGTAGGCGCTGTGATGCTGGCGGCGGTGGATGTGGCGCTGAAAAAGGTCTGCTCGGAGCGGAAAACGGGAGAACTGTATCTTTAAGCAGAACGCAGAGAGCCGGAGACCAAATTGGTCTCCGGCTTTTTTATGCAGTCTCCGCCTTGTGATTCTGGGCGTAGTAGAAGAAATACTGCTGCATGATTCCAGCCACAGCCCCATACCCGGCGAAGGGGCTTTGGCCCTGATACTCCCGCTGAATGACCTTCTGAATCCAGGTGTCCACGGGGGCGCAGGCCATCCGGCCATAGGCAAACAGCGCCACACAGTTGGCCACCTTTACCCCCACCCCCCGCACTGTCTCCAGGGCGGCAATCAGCTCCTGGTCGGGGAGCGCGGCGATGCTCCCCAAGTCCAGACGGCCGGACAGAACCTGCTGGACCGCGTCACAGAGGTAGGGCGCCCGGTATCCGGCCTTACACGCCCGAAACTCCTCCTCGCTCACATCCCGCATCTGCAAGGCGGTGGGAAAGGTGTAGAGGGTCTCGGTGGGGGTCTGAATGGGCGTCCCATACCGCTCGCTCAGCAGCTCCACCATCGAGCGGATGGCTGGGATGCTCTTGCGCTGGGAGATGATGAAGGTGACCAGCGTCTCCCAGGGGTCTTGGCGCAAAATGCGGATGCCCGCCCCAGCCTGGGCGGCCTGGCTCAGAAAGGCGTCTTTCTCTGAAATGCTCCCGCTGATGTCCCGGTAGTTCCGGCCCAAGTCAAAATAGGGTCTCCAGATGTTTTCCCAGGTATCCCCATCACAGCTCACCTCATAGCGCTCAGCGGAAACCTTTCGGATGTACAAAACCTGGTCTCCGGTGAGAAACCGGTAGCTCCCGTCGGACAGCGGAACGGCCCGAAAACACTGGCCGCTGTCGGCAATCTTGTTTAAATCAAAGAAATCAGGGATGTGGACTTCCATCGGTTCTCTCCTCTCTCAGTGTGTTGGGCTGTCCCCGCTCCCCATGGAACAGGGCGAGATACCCTTGCAGGCGCTCCAGAAGCAGCTCCGCCGGCTTGGAGAACCTCTGGGATTTCTTCCACACCAGGTACATCCCCAGCTCCAGACGGGGCTCCAATGGCCGGAAGCACAAGTTGCTGCCGGTGGTGTTGACCAATTTATCCAGGGTAAAGGCGTAGCCCATCCCCTCGTCCACCATCAGAGAGGCGTTGTAGATGAGGTTGTAGGTGGCCACGGTGTGGAGCTCGGTGGGCTCCTTCCGCAGCCAGCGGTACAGGCCGCTCTTGTTGTCCACCTGTCGGGAGAGAATGAGGGGCTTATCCCACAGGTCTTGGGGGGAAATGGCCTTCTGTTGGGCCAGAGGACTGTCCCGCCGCATCAGAACCCCCCAGGTGTCCCGCATGGGCAGTATGAGATAGTGGTATTTCATCTTGTCAATGTCGCCCAGAAGGATGCCAAAGTCCAGCAGTCCCTTGTCCAGACGCTCGCACACATCCACAGCGTCCCCGCTGACAATGTGGAAACGGATGCCGGGATAGTCCCGCTGGAGCTGGTTGGCCAGTCTGGCAATCTGGCGCACCCCGTCCGTCTCGCCGGTGCCGATGTAGATATCCCCACTGATGGTATTGTCTACTTGCATGACCTCTTTTTCCGTCCGGTCCACCAGTTCCAGAATCTCCTCCGCCCGCCTGCGCAGCAGCATCCCCTCCTCCGTGAGGGTGATTTTCCGGTTGCCCCGGACCATGAGCTGCTTGCCCAGCTCCTCCTCCAGCTCCTTAAGCTGGCGGGAGAGGGTGGGCTGGGTGAGGTGGAGCGACTGGGCTGCCGCCGAGATATTCTGCTCCCGCGCCACCGCCAAAAAATAGTGCAGCACCCGCAATTCCATCCCGTACACCTCCCGATGCTCTGATGATAGCACAGAATAGATATAGCTTTCAAGCATGATACACTATTCTATATAGGTATTTGTTATCTGTATGGACCAGTGATACAATAAACTTAGAAATTCCAGGAATTAGGAGTACGGAAATGGATTTAGAAGCATTTTTGGAACACTTGAACAGCGGGAAGCTGGTCCAGGGGGGCGGTGAGGCCCACCAGTTCATGCACGGCGTCAGCCAGGAAGCGCTGAGAATTACCGCGGAGATCAACGGCAGCTACCATGAGCCGGCGGAACTGCGGGCCCTCTTCTCTCAGCTTATCGGCCAGCCGGTAGATGAGAGCTTTGGACTGTTTCCGCCCTTTTACACCGACTGCGGCAAGAACATCCACATCGGCAAGAACGTCTTTGTCAACATGGGGTGCAAATTCCAGGACCAGGGCGGTATTTTTATTGGGGATGGTACCCTCATCGGCCACAATGTGGTGCTGGCCACCCTCAACCATGCCAGATCCCCCAAAGACCGGAGCAGCATGATCCCCGCCCCCATCCACATCGGCAAAAATGTGTGGATTGGCTCCAATGCCACAGTGCTGCCCGGCGTAACCATCGGGGACGGGGCCATTGTGGCCGCCGGGGCGGTGGTAACCAAGGACGTGCCGGAAAACACCATTGTGGGCGGTGTGCCCGCCATGGTGATACGACAGCTCAGTGAGGAGGAAATGCAGTGAGCAAGAAGGTTTTGGTGATCTCCACCAGTCTGCGGCCGAACAGCAATTCGGATGTACTGGCCCAGCAGTTTGTAAAAGGGGCCCAGGAGGCTGGACATGAGGTGGAATATCTCTCCCTGCGGGGGAAGGATTTGCGCTTCTGTACCGGCTGTATGGCCTGTCTGAAGGCTCCCCGGTGTGTCATTCAGGACGACGCCAACGCCATTGTGGAGAAAATGGGCGCGGCGGAGGTTATCTGTTTCGCTACCCCGGTCTACTACTATGAGATGTCCGGCCAGATGAAAACCCTGCTGGACCGGGCCAATCCCCTCTTCTCTGCCGACTACCACTTCCGGGACGTCTACCTACTCACCGCCTCTGCGGAGGAGGAGGACAGCGCCTCAGATGGCCCTATCCACGGCCTGAACGGCTGGATTGCCTGTTTTGAAAAGGCCCGTCTGGCCGGTGTGGTGCGGGGCGGCGGGGCCAATGACCCCGGCGAGATGGCCCCAGAGAAGCAAAAAGCGGCCTACGAACTGGGCAAACATGTCTAAGGAGGAGAAACATATGCAGTCCAAATACAACGGCTATTCCTTCCCCCTGCGGGACACCGTCAAGCGGGAGAAGGTACAGTTTCACAACCGCTACGGCATTGAGCTGTGCGGCGATTTGTACCTGCCCAAAGAGGCCACCGGAAGCCTGCCTGCCATCGCGGTAGCAGGTCCCTTCGGCGCGGTGAAAGAGCAGTGTGCCGGTCTGTACGCCGAGGAGCTGGCCAGCCGGGGCTTTGCCGCCTTGGCCTTTGACCCCTCTTTCATCGGAGAGAGCGGCGGCGCGGCGCGGAATGTGGCCTCCCCCGACATCAACACGGAGGACTTTTCCGCCGCGGTGGACTTCCTCTCCACCCAGGATTTCATTGACCCGGAGAAGGTGGGCATTCTGGGCATCTGCGGCTTTGGCGGCATGGCCCTCAACGCCGCCGCCATGGACACCCGCATCAAGGCCACGGTCACTTCCACCATGTACGATATGACCCGCGTCAACGCCAAGGGCTACTTTGACGCCGACGACAACCCCGACAAGCGCTATGAGGCCAAAAAGGCCCTCAACGCCCAGCGGACGGCGGACTACAAAAACGATACCTACGCCCGGGCGGGCGGTGTGGTGGACCCGTTACCGGAGGACGCTCCCTTCTTCGTGAAGGACTACTATGACTACTACAAGACCGAGCGGGGCTACACCGAGCGCTCCCTCAACTCCAATGACGGTTGGAATGTAACCTCTTCTCTGTCCTTCCTCAATATGCCCATTCTCCATTACAGCAACGAGATCCGCAGCGCTGTGCTGGTCATCCACGGGGAGAAGGCCCACTCCTGCTATTTCAGCAAGGACGCCTATGCTGACATGGTGAAGGACAATCCCTACACCGACAATAAGGAGCTGCTGATTATCCCCGGAGCGGTTCACACCGACCTCTACGACCGGAAGGATATCATCCCCTTTGATAAAATTCAGCAGTTCTTCCAGATGTATTTGAAATAAAACCTCTGCAAAAGGAGGGATTTTATGGGAAAGCTCTTTTATATACTCCTGGCGGTGCTGGGGCTCTCCGCCTGCGGGACAGGGGAAATCCCGGCCTCCCCTACCGCCACTCCACCCCAGACAGTGGTTTCCGAGCAGGTAACCCCCACACCATCGGAGGAGGTGCCTATGCTGAAAATCACTGTGGGCGATCAGGAGCTGCTGGCCACCTTTGAGGACAACCCATCCGCCCAGGAATTTCAGGAGCTGCTGGCCCAGGGCCCGGTGACGGTGGAAATGTCGGACTACGGCGGCTTTGAGAAGGTAGGCCCGCTGGGGACCACCCTCACCCGCAGTGATGAGTCCATCACCACCGAACCCGGCGACGTGATTCTCTACCAAGGCAATCAAATTACCATCTACTACGGCACCAACTTGTGGAACTTTACCCGGCTGGCCAAAATCAACGATCCCACTGACTTAAAGGCAAAGCTGGGAGAGGGCACCGTTCCGGTTACCTTTTCGCTCAATTAGGAGGCATTTTCTATGGCAGTCAAACAGACAGCGGGCCGGGAGGCCCTGGGGGAGTTTGCCCCCAAATTTGCGCAGCTCAATGACGATGTCTTGTTTGGAGAGGTCTGGAGCCGGGAGGACAAACTCTCCCTGCGGGACCGCTCCCTTGTCACGGTGGTGGCGCTGATGGCCCAGGGGCTGGTGGACAGCTCCTTCCAGTACCACCTGACCACCGCCAAGCAAAACGGCATCACACGGCAGGAGATTGCGGAGATTCTGACCCATGCGGCCTTTTACGCCGGCTGGCCCAAGGCCTGGGCGGCCTTCCGCATGGCCAAGGAGGTGTGGGCGGAGGACGCCGGAGAGGATGGAAGAAGTCAGCACCAGAGGGAGATGGTCTTTCCTATCGGAGCGCCCAATGACGGCTTTGCTCAGTATTTTGTGGGTCAGAGTTACCTCTATCCCCTCTCCAGCAGCCAGGTGGGGGTGTACAATGTGACTTTTGAGCCGGGCTGCCGCAACAACTGGCACATCCACCACGCCACCCAGGGCGGCGGACAGATGCTGATCTGTGTGGCGGGTCGGGGCTACTACCAGGAGTGGGGCAAGGAGGCGCGGGAGCTGCACCCTGGCGATGTGGTGAACATCCCGCCGGAGGTGAAGCACTGGCACGGCGCCGCCCCGGACAGCTGGTTTTCCCATCTGGCCCTGGAGGTGCCCGGCGAGAACACCTCCAACGAGTGGCTGGAGGCCGTCACGGATGAGGAGTACGGCAAGCTGAGCTAAAGTCTACCCCTTTGCAATGGCTGAGGAGAACGAGACGTTCTCCTCTCCTCTTTTTCGCTACACCACAATCTCCACCCGGCTGCCGCCGGTCTTGTCCTTAGTCACCACAATCTGTTTCTCAATTTTCTCCTTCAGCTCCGCCACATGGGAGATAATCCCCACCAGGCGGCTGCCCTCTGTAAGCCCCGACAGAGCCCGGATGGCCTGCTGGAGGGATTCCTCATCCAGAGATCCAAAGCCCTCGTCCACAAACATGGTATCCAGGCGGATGCCGCCCGCCGCGGACTGGACCTCATCGGAGAGCCCCAGCGCCAGCGAGAGGGACGCCTTGAACGACTCGCCGCCGGAGAGGGACTTGACGCTGCGCTCTGAGCCGTTGTAGTGGTCGATGACATCCAGCTCCAGACCGCTCTGGCTGCGGTAGTTCTCCGCCTCCCGGCGGCGTTTGAGCTCATACTGTCCCCCGGACATCACCAGAAGGCGGAGATTGGCCCGCTGGAGAATGCGGTCAAAGAAGGTCATCTGGATATAGGTCTCCAGGGCAATCTTCTCTTTGCCGGAGAGGGTGCCGTTGACTGTATCGGAGAGCGCCCGCATCCAGGTGTACCGCGTCTCCAGCTCCTTGAGTTTCGCCGCTTTCCCCTGCATGTTTTGCAGCGCGGTGGTGTTGGTGACAATGCGGGTGTGGACCTTCTTCTGGGCCTCCACCGCCTGGGAGCGCTGCTCCGACAGCGCCCGGCTGCGGGCCTGCTGCACCTCCACATCCACCTCCTGGCTGTTCTCCAGGAGCTGGGTCAGCTCCTCAATGGTGGCATCTGCGCGGGCCAATTCGGTGCGGCGGGCCTCCGCCATTGCCTCTGCGTCTTTCAATGCCTTAGTCAGTCCTTGCATCTCCACCCCCAGAGCCTCCAGCTTCTGCCGGGCGGTACGGGCATCGGGATAGTGGAGCTGGGCCCGCAAGGTCTGAATCTGCCCCGCCAGCTCCTCCTTCCGGCTCTGAGCTGCCACCTGGTCCTCCCGGAGTTTGGAGACAGATTGCTCCAAATCGCGCAAATTTCTTTCTCTTTGGGGAATTTGTGCGTTCAGCTCCTGTTTTCGGCTGATTTTCCCCTCCACATCCCGCATCTGTGCGGCGATGTGCGCCAGTGTACCTTCCAGATGCCCAAGCTCCAACGGAATCCGCTCGGGCGCCTCCTCCCAGGTACAACTCTCTAGCTGCTCCTGAATTTGACGGCGCAGGTTCCCCTCCAGTTGTTCCCGCTGCCCTTGCAGCGAACTCTGGGCTACCTCTGCCTGGGTGATGGACTCCTTTACCTGTTCCTGCCGCTCGGTGAGGGCGGTCAATGCCTCCTCCTGCCGCTGTATCTCCCCCTTTAACTCCTCCCGGTGAGTGAGCTGCCCCTCCAGCTCCAGCAGCTTCTGGTGGAGCTGGGCCAGCTCCCTCTGCACCTCCGCCTGACAGGCGGCCAGCTGCTGCTCCGCAGTCTCCAGAGCGGGGGTGTCCACATAGGCCGCCATCTGTGTTAATAACTGCTTCTCCCGCTCCTCCAGAGCGGCCTTTTTCTGCCCTGCGGACAGGCTCTTCTCCTGGGCCGCCTGCCGGGCAGTCTCCATGTCCGCCTTGGCCGCTTCCAGCTCCGCCTCGGTGGGCGCTCCGGTGGAGAGCTGAGCCGGGGCGGGGTGGTGGAGCGAACCGCACACAGGACAGGGCTTTCCCTCCTCCAGGGACTGGGCCAGCACCCCCGCCTGCTCATCCAAAAACGCCCTGTTTTTCTGGCGGTAGACCTGCTCCAGCCGCTCCGCCTGCGCTTGGGCCTGTTCATACCCCTTCTGGGCGTCTCTCAAGTGCTCTCTCGCCTCGGTGCAGTTCTTTAGCAAAGTCCCCACATCGCGCAGCGCTTTTTGCTTCTCCCACGCCCGCTCCTGCTGATGGATCTGCGTCTGCTTTTCCGCCTCCAGCCCCTCGGTGGCCTCCCAGGTCGCCCGGCTGGCCTGCAACGTTGCTTTCTGCTGGAGCACCTGGGCGGACAACGCCTCCTGCTGACGGTTCAGCTGCTCACACTGACGCTGGCGGTCCTGTATCTGCTGTCCGTAGGTCTGCCACGCCTGCATCTCCTCTTTCAGAGACAACAGGGCGTTTTTTCGGTCTTTTGCCTGCTTCTGCTGCTGAAGCAGTCGCTCTTTCTCCACCTCCGCCTGGTCCAGCGCCGCCTGCTCTCCCTTCCAGGTGTCCAGCTCTCTGGCCTGTCTCTCCTGAAGCTGTAACCGCCTCTCCTGCTCCTGTCCCAGTGCCGCGATGCGCCCCGCCAGCGTGGTATGGGCGTTCTCTTTTTCCGACAGCTCCTGATACCGGGGCAGCTCCGCCTCCAGCGCCGCCCGTTCTCCGGTCAACCGCTCCTGCTGGGGGCGTTTTTCCTGCTCCCGCTCCAGGGCCGCCTGTGCCGCCGCCACCTGGGGCAGCAGCGCCTCCCGGCTGTTCCGGGCCGCCTCCAGCTGCTTTCTGGTCTGTTGCGCCGCCTCCGCCTGGCCCAGCAGCGCGGCAGTCTCCTTTAAAGCGCCGTCCAGCTGGTCCAACGTCTCCTGATATTGCCGGTCCTCCTCTTTGTCTTGAAAAATCAGCTGTTCCATCAGCTCCACAGTCTCCTGGAAGGGTAGATCCCCCGCTTGGGCCTTTTGGAGCTGGGGCTGGAGCGGGTGGTCCTCCCGGCAGACCGCCCCCCCGATGTACTGCTGCACACTGGCCCGGGCGTCCTCACACTCCCGCTGGAGCTTGCCCGCCTCGCCCTTCATCCGCTCCTGGAATACCATATAATACCGGGTCTTGAAAATTTCCCGGAAGATTTCCTGGCGGCTCCTGGTATCCGCCACCAGCAGCTTGAGAAAATCCCCCTGGGCAATCATGGCGATTTGAGAAAACTGGCTGCGGTTCAGGCCGATGATGCGGATGATCTCCTGATTGACCTCTCTAGCCCGGGTCACCAGACGGCCATCCGGCAGGTGAAGCTCCGCCTCCGCCTTCTGGGTGGTGGTGCCGCCGCCCCGCTTGGCCGGGCGCTCATACTCCGGGTTGCGGCGGACGGTGTAGGTCTTGCCGCCATAGGAAAAGACCAGCTCCACCTCGGTGGGCGT
This sequence comes from Candidatus Flavonifractor merdigallinarum, assembly GCA_019115265.1. Taxonomy (GTDB): domain Bacteria; phylum Bacillota; class Clostridia; order Oscillospirales; family Oscillospiraceae; genus Pseudoflavonifractor_A; species Pseudoflavonifractor_A merdigallinarum. The sequence goes on from DXDX01000076.1 coordinate 16,650, forward strand.
CTCCGGCTGGGCGTACTTGGAGCGGAACATGGACGGGTCCCGGTTTTCTCCGCTGGGCTCCCCATAGAGGGCGTAGGTAATGGCGTCAAAAATGGTGGTTTTGCCCGCGCCAGTGTCGCCGGTGATGAGGTACAGGCCCTGCCGGCCCAGTTTTTCCAAATCCATCACCACTGTTCCGGCGTAGGGGCCAAAGGCGGATACTGTCAATTTCAGCGGTCTCATGGCTCTCCCTCCCAAATGCGCTCCATCAAACTCTGGGCAAAGGCGCGCGGTTCTTCCCCCATAGGCTGTCCGTTTTGCTTCTCATAGAACTCCTCCAATCGCTCCAGAGGGGATTTTTGCTCGGTGTCCTCCGCGCCCTCCAGCAACATCCCCGCTCGGGTGCGCTTGTTGTCATAGTCCAGCTTCATCAGGTTGGGATAGAATACGCGCAGCTTGCCCACTGCGTCCGGGATGTCCTCCTCGTCGGTGAGGGTGATGTGGACATAGTCCCGCTGGTAGCTGGTCCCCTCATAAAATCCGCGGTAGGTCACCTCCTCATAGGTCCCCCGCAGTTCCACCAAATCCCGCATGGGGGTGAGCGGCACCGTGCGGACAGAAACCGTCCCCTTCTCTCCCAGCTCCACCACTGTAACCGACTTCTGGTGCTTTGCCTCGGAAAAGGAATATTTCAGCGGCGTGCCGCAGTAGCGCACTGTCTCCCGCCCCACGGTCTGAGGCCCGTGGATGTGTCCTAAGGCCACATAGTCAAAGGGGGCAAACACAGACACATCCACATTGTCTGACCCCCCCACCGAAATCTCCTCCGAGTCACACCGGGCGGCCCCGGTGACAAACTGATGGGTCACCAGCACATTGCGGACGCTGTAATCCACCTCCATGGATTCTATGACCACAGCGAGCGCGTCGGTATAGGAGAGAATCTCCCGCTCCGGGAAGAAGCGCCGGACATGGACGGACTTCAGGAAGGGCAGCAGATAGAGCTTTACCGGGCCGTATGCGTCGGTGAGGGTGAGAGGGGACACCGCTCCCTGATACACCGGCGCCAGATGGACGCCGCTCCGGGCCATCAGCCGCCCGCCGAAGGCCAGCCGCTCCGGGGAGTCGTGGTTGCCGCTGATGACAAAAACCTGGAGCTTCCGCTTAGCCAGACGCACCAGAAAATCGTCCAGCAGGTCCACCGCCTCGGCGGAGGGCACCGACTTATCATAGACATCCCCGGCGATGAGCACCCCCTCCGGCTCCTCCCGGTCGATGATTTGCAGAATTTCCCCCAGGATATACTGCTGGTCCTCCAGCATGGAGAACTCGTTGACCCGCTTGCCCAGGTGCAGGTCGGAGAGATGGATGAGCTTCATGGCAGGGCTCCTTTCCTTGTGTTGTTTCTCAATTCCTACATGCATCATAGCAACCCGCACCGCATTTGTAAATACCGGTTACGGCGGCTGCGGGCGCTTGATTCCGGTGTGGACTTTCCCTCCGAACAGATGCTATAATGGCAACGTCAAAGCACCGCTCGGCCCGTTTTGGCTGAGCTGAAAGGAGCATGGAAACCATGCAGCGAGATTATGACAGAGAACTTGTGCAGTTCATTCAGCATCACCCCAGCCCCTACCATGTGGTGGAGGGCCAGAAGAAATGTCTGCTGGACGCGGGGTATGAGCCACTTTTGGAGAGCCAGGACTGGACCATCCGTGAGGGCGGCAAATACTTCGTCACCCGGAACGGCTCTTCCCTCATCGCCTTCCGCGTACCGAAGAAGTCGTTCACCAGCTTTATGCTGATGTCCAGCCACAGCGACTCCCCGGTCCTCAAAATCAAGGAAAACCCGGAGATCACCGTGGACGGCACCTATCAGAAGCTCAATGTGGAGGTGTACGGCGGCGCCCTTCTGGCCCCCTGGTTTGACCGCCCGCTGTCAGTGGCGGGTCGGGTTCTGGTCAAGACGGCGGACGGCGTGCGGATGCAGCTGGTGCATGTGGACCGGGATCTGCTGCTCATTCCCAGCCTGGCCATCCACATGAACCGCGGCGCAAACACCGGGTATGAGTATAAGGTGCAGCGGGATCTCCTCCCCCTGTACAGCACCGCCGGGGCGCAGCCCCTTCTGGAGGTGGTCGCCAAGGAGTGCGGCCTGGACGCCAACGCCATTGTGGGGCATGACCTTCTGGTGTACAACCGGCAGGCCCCCAGCATCTGGGGTGCGCGGGGCGAGTTCCTGTCCAGCCCCAAGCTGGACGACCTCCAGTGCGCCTTCGCCTCCCTGACTGGACTGCTGGAGAGCGAGCCCACGGACTGCATCCCCGTCCACGTTCTCTTTGACAATGAGGAAATTGGCTCGTCCACCAAGCAGGGGGCGGCGTCCACCTTCCTGGCGGATACCCTGCACCGGATTGCCGACAGCCTGGGCCTGACCCAGAGCGAGTACCTCCGCAAGCTGCCCCAGAGCTTCATGCTCTCGGCGGACAACGCCCACGCCATGCACCCCAATTATATGGACAAGTGCGACCCGGTCAACCACCCCAAACTGGGCGGCGGCGTGGTGCTGAAGTTCAGCGGAAACCAGAAGTACACCACCGACGCCGTCTCCGCCGCTCTGGTCCGCACCCTGGCGGAGAAGGGGGGCGTGCGCATCCAGGCGTTTACCAACCACTCGGACATTCCGGGCGGCGCTACCCTGGGCAACCTCTCCGCCCACCATGTGGCGGTGAAAACGGCGGATGTGGGCATTGCCCAGCTGGCCATGCACTCCCCCTATGAGACCTGCGGCAGCGGGGACACTGCCGAGCTGGTGGGCCTGGCCCGGGCACTCTTCTCCTCCTCTCTGGTGGAGCGGGGAGAAGAGGACTATGCGCTGCGGTAATCCCCCCTCAAAATAACACATCGCTTCAACATTCACCCCGTCTGTCTCACCGGCAGGCGGGGTGAGACGCATCTGCCGCATTTTAAATTCTACCACCGGACACATTGACGGCCAAACGAAAACGTGGTAGCCTTGCTCTGTCCAAAATCTCCGCAGGTTGCGGAAAAAGAGGCCAAACTCCGCCTTGATTTCCACTTTTTGAGGGATGGGAGCGGTGGATTGGCATGGAAACTGTGAGGTGCGATATGGCAGATTGTGAGTGGAGAGAGCTGGCAAAATTGGCCGTGGCCCGGGGTATCCATCTGCAGCCCGGTCAGCGCGTGTGCATTCAGTCCCCGGTGGAGTATTCCTCCTTTGTGCATCTTCTGGCAGAGGAGGCATATCAGCAGGGGGCGCAGGAGGTCTGCGTCCGCTGGGAAGAACAGACATTGAGCCGGATGCGCAGCCGCTGGGCGCCGGAAGACCGTCTGGCCACCGGTTCCCCCTGGAGCGCGGGGGAGCTGACGGAGATTGCCCGGGAGGGCGGATGTCTCATCACCGTGCGTGCCCCCTATCAGTACCCGGAGGGGGACATCCCACCGGCCCGCGCCGCGCTGGCCCAAAAGACAGAGCGGATGATCACGCAGGAGGCGCTGACGCTGCGGATGAGCGGGCACTGTACCTGGACCATCGTTCTGCTCCCCACAGTCGGCTGGGCGCGCAAGGTCTATCCCCAGTGCACGGACGAACAGGCGATGGAGCGGCTCACCCAGACCCTGTTTCAGTGCAGCCGGGTTGAGCCGGGCCACACTCTGGAGAACTGGCGCGAGCACCGGGCGCATTTGGAGCAATACGCAAACTATCTCACCGGGCGCAGCTTCCGCGCCCTGCGCTACTGGAACCAACAGGGGACAGACCTGACCGTCGGTCTGGCAGACGGCCACCGCTGGTGCGGTGGAGGGGTGTACAAGGCGGACGGCCTGCCCTTTATCCCCAACATTCCCACTGAAGAGCTCGGCACCGCTCCCCGCCGGGACAGCGCCAACGGCACGGTGGTCACCACCATGCCCTTTCTCTTTGAAGAGACTTTAATTGAGGGGATGCGCCTAGTGTTCCGGGACGGCGTTGTGGTGGAGTACCACGCCGATCGCGGAGAGGACGCCCTGCGCCGTCTCCTGGAGACCGATGCGGGCGGCCAGTCCCGCCGCCTGGGCGAAGTGGCGCTGGTCCCCATTTCCTCCCCCATCGCCCAGACGCACACCCTCTTTTACAACACCCTCCTGGACGAAAACGCCAGCTGCCACCTGGCCCTGGGAAATGGGTATCCGTTCTGCCTCCAGGGCGGCGAGGCCCTCTCCCCAGAGGACATGGACCGGGCGGGGCTGAATACCGGGTCCCTTCTCCATGTGGATTTCATGATTGGCTCCCCCGATTTGAGCGTGGATGGGCAAAACGCGGACGGCTCCTGGTCCCCTGTCTTTCGCAATGGCACCTGGGCCTTCTCCCTCTAGGCCCTCTCTGTTATGCCGCCTGTCTCCATAAAAACAATTCCAGCCGAGAGGACTCTCCCTCCCGGCTGGAATTTTTCTCTTGATCAGCGGCCCTGTGCCGCCAGATAGTCCTTGCGGCCGTTTTCGTAGAGGTTGTTGCCCTGGCTGTCAATGACCACCACCACGGGGAAGTCCTCCACCTCCAGGCGGCGGATGGCCTCCGCGCCCAAATCCTCATAGGCCACCAGCTCCGCCTTCTTGATGCACTTGCTCAGCAGCGCCCCGGCGCCGCCGATGGCGCCGAAGTACACCGCGCCGTGCTCCTTCATGGCGGCCACCACTTCTGCGCTGCGCTTGCCTTTGCCAATCATCCCCGTCTCACCCAGGGCAATGAGGGTGGGGGCGTAGGCGTCCATGCGGTAGCTGGTGGTGGGACCTGCCGAACCGATGGCCTGGCCGGGCTTGGCGGGGGTGGGCCCCACATAGTAGATGGTGGCGTCTTGGATGTCAAAGGGCAGGGGCTTGCCCGCCTGGACCAGTTCCACCAGGCGCTTGTGGGCGGCGTCCCGGGCGGTGTAGATAACCCCGGTGAGGGTGACGGTGTCGCCGCAGCGCAGGTCCTTGAGCTTCTCCCGGGTGAGGGGAGTGGTCAGTTTATGTTCCATGCCAGACACTCCTTTCCCTTACAGCTCCACCGACTGGTGGCGGGTCACATGGCAGTTGATGTTGACCGCGCAGGGCAGCCCGGCGATGTGGGTGGGCATTACCTCAATGTTGAGGCCCAGGGCGGTGGTCCGTCCGCCGAACCCCTGGGGGCCGATGCCCTTCTGGTTGACCTGCTCCAGCAGCTCTTCCTCCAGCTTCTGGTAGAAGGGGTCGGGGTTGGGCCGGTCCAGAGGGCGTATCAGGGCCTTCTTGGCCAGCAGCGCGGCCTTGTCAAAGGTGCCGCCAATGCCGACGCCCACCACAATGGGGGGACAAGGGTTGGGACCGGCGTCCTCCACCACCTGGAGGACAAAATTTTTGACGCCCTCCAGCCCGTCCGAGGGCTTGAGCATTTTAATCTGGCTCATATTCTCACTGCCGAAACCCTTGGGGGCCACGGTGATTTTGACCTTATCGCCGGGGACCAAATCACAGTAAATCATGGCAGGGGTGTTGTCCCCGGTGTTCTTCCGCTCCAGAGGGTCGGACACCACCGATTTGCGCAGATAGCCCTCGGCGTATCCCTGGCGCACCCCCTCATGGATGGCGTCATAGAGGGCGCCGCCGGTGAAGTGGACCTCCTGCCCCACCTCCAAAAAGACACAGGCCATGCCGGTATCCTGGCAGATGGGGGCCTGCTGCTCCTGGGCAATCTCATAGTTTTCCACAATCTGGTCCAGCACATTCTGTGCCACCGGCCAGTCCTCCGCCTGCCGGCAGGCCTGGATACGCTGGCGCACATCGCCGGGCAGAATGCAGTTGGCCTCAATGCACAGGCGCTTGACCGCCGCGGTAACGGCGCTGACTTCCACTTCTCGCATACCTTTTCCTCCAAAGTCCATTTCATGTGCTCCAGTAGAGCCGGTCAGGCGTCCGCCAGAATAATCCGATCGCCCTCAATCCGCTCCACAACAGCCAGAGCTTCCACTCGCAGGCCCATGCGGCGCAGGACGCTGCCGCCCTCCCGCATTTTCTTCTCAATGGCCACCGCCATCCCCGCCGCCTCCGCACCGGATTTGGACACCAGCTCCAGAAGGGCCAGCGCGGCCTGTCCGTTGGCCAGAATGTCATCCACCAACAAAACCCGGTCGTCCCTGCCCAGATATTTTTTGGACACCCGGATGGTATAGGACTTGCCAAAGGAGAAGGAGTGGGTCTCGGCGGAGTAGACATTGGGGTCGATGTAGCCGGTCTGGAACTTCTTGGCGTATATGACGGGGACCCGCAGCGCCCGGCCCACAAAGCAGGCCAGCGCGATGCCGGAGCTCTCCACCGTCAGCACCTTGGTGATTTTCTCCCCCCGGAAGCGCTTGGCCATTTCATTGCCCATACGCTCCATCAGCTCCATATCCATACAGTGGTTGAGGAACATATCCACATGGATGATGTCCCCCTCCCCCACGTTGGCCTCCTGGAGAATGCGCTGTTTCAATTCCTTCATAGATAACCTCACTGATCGAACCGTTGTGGGGACGCCTCAACATCCGGGGCCTGGTTCAGCACTGCGCCAAAAACCACTGAAACACCGCCGCGCCGTCCACGGCGTCGGGGCGGCGGAAAGAACCGGCCATCCGCTCGGGGTGGAACTGGACCCCCAGCACGGGGCGTCCAGCCCATTCCGCCGCCTCTACCACGCCGCCCTCCGAGCGGGCGGTGACACGTAGCCCCTCTCCCAGGCGGTCCAGCGCCTGGTGGTGGGAGCTGTTGACCGGGAACAGCGGCCCATACCACTGGTGGAGCAGGGAGTCGGACACCGCCTGAACGGGGTGGATTTTGTCCTCCTCGCTCCCGGGGTCGCGGGCGTGAAAGGGCACCAGAGGCCCTAAATCCTGAATCAGCGTCCCGCCCAGGGCGATGTTGAGGAGCTGCAAGCCGCGGCAAATCCCCAGCACCGGGCGGTTGGAGGCCAGAAATGCCTCCACCAGCGCCAGCTCCGCCGCGTCACGGGGCAAATCCGGGGGCTGAGAGCCGTGATTCTCCTGGCCAAACCGGTCGGGGGCCACATCCTCTCCGCCGCAGAGAATCAGCGCGTCAAATCCCTCCGCGCCGGTGGGACAGTAGAGGCTGGTGGGAATGCCACCGGCGGCCTGAACGGCCGCCTCATAATTTGCCGCCCCTTTGGGGCCGCAGGAGAGCAGAATTTTAGCTGGCAAGCGTCTCACCTCATGTTGTTTAGGTTGATTATAGACCATTTTTTCCCCCACTGCAATATTGACAAGCGGCTGAAAATGAGGTATCCTATTAAAACATGAAACCCCACTCGTCGGGTGAACGATATGCAGCGGTATCGAAGTGGTCATAACGGGGCTGACTCGAAA
>DXDX01000077.1 GCA_019115265.1 Candidatus Flavonifractor merdigallinarum
CGTGCGGGAGGTCACAGGTTCAAGTCCTGTATCGTCCACCAGAAAAAAGCCTTGAAACTTTCAGAGTTTCAAGGCTTTTCTTTTCCCCCGAACCGTCCTCTTTTCTCGCGTTCTGCACCGGGCTGTTTGCAGCCCAAAGCAAACCTGCCCCCTCTGCTGGATGACGCAAAGTATAAAATCGTCGATTAGGTGAAAAAGAGGAGTATTGAAACCGGTATGCTCTCCGCTGCGCTCTCTCTTTTTGTCAGCTATTTGTGCGCTATCTTTGTCATTTTCACCGCTATACCCGGTCTATTGGAAATGACAGGTTATTTTTTCGCTCTTGCTGCCGATATAATATGGGTAATCTACTGGGAAGGGATGGAACGTCGAAACAAGCCATAGTTTTTGCTTCACGAAGGGAGTCTGTTCAGAAATGAAGGTCAAGAAAATACATTCCATTCAAGTTTCGCTGCTGCTCGTCATCATACCAGTGATGGCGATTTCACTGATTATCCTATCGGTCCTAGGGTATCTGACCTCCAAGCGCATCATCCGAAGCAGCGCTGAACAGGAAATGACACAGTCTTTGTCCGTCGCTTCTGAATCCATTGAAAAATCCCTGTCCAACAACAGCATGGTAGCGGAGACATTGGCCCGCGGTGTGGAGTCGGTGTACCGGCAGGTCGGCACCGCCACCGATGCAGACACGCGCACCTATCAGGCTATGCTGACCTCTTTTGTCGCCAGCAATGATGAAACCTTTGGCGGCGGCATCTGGTTTGAGCCGTACGCCTACCGCCCCGAGGTGCAGTATTATTCCCCCTACTGTATGCGGGAAAACGGCGTGGTCACCTATGTGAATAATTATTTTCTGGGCGACAATGTCCACTACACAGACCAGGACTGGTACAAAAACGTCACCCGCACCTCGGAAAGCTCGGTCTGGTCCACCCCCTACTACGATGATTTTGCTCAGATCTCCATGGTGACCTCTTCCGCCCCCATGTACAAGGCGGACGGCACCCTCCTGGGCGTCGCCACAGCCGACATCGACCTGACCCAGATGCAGCAGATGATTGTGTCTCTGCCGGTGTCCGCGCAGGGCGAGGCGTTTCTCCTGGATCAAGCCGGCGTATACATCGCCCACAAGGACAGCTCCAAACTGCTCAACGTCAATATCCTTGACGACAGCAACGCTTCGGTGGCCGCCCTGGGGCAGCAGATTCTGAGTGAAAAGAGGGAAGCGGCAGCTATACGATGGACGGCCAGCGCTATCTGGCGTGGTTCACACAGATTCCCGGCAGCGGCTGGTACATTGTCACCACCGCCTCTGAGCACAACCTGATGGCCGCCGCGGACAGTCTGGGCTGGACGCTGGCCGCTATCTGCATTGTGTTTATTATCCTCATTTTCTTTGTCCTCCATTTTTACCTGCGCAGCAGCATCATCCGGTCGATTCACAACCTGGATCGCATCACCGGGCAGATCGCAGACGGCAATCTGGATGTTGAATTCGAGCACAGCGCCAAAAATGAATTCAGCCATGTAAACCTCTCTCTGGAAAAAATGGTCCAGCGCCTCAAGGTCTATATTGCCTACATTGACGAGATTTCCGCGGTGTTGTCCAAAATGGCCCAAGGCGATTTCCAGTTTGAGCTGTATCAGGACTATACCGGTGAATTTGAGGTGGTAAAAGCTGGCCTCATCAACACCCGCAACCACATCACGTCCACCCTCCGCGCCATTGCCGATTCGGCGGAGCAGGTCAATGTGAACGCCGAGCAGGTCTCCAGCGGTTCTCAGGTGCTGAGCCAGGGCGCGACGGAGCAGGCCAGCGCGGTGGAAGAGCTGTCCGCGACGGCCCAGGATATTCTGGAGAAAGTACAGCAGAACGCCGCCAACACACAGACCGCCAGTGACGAGGCCAACGCCACAGGGACCAGCCTGCAGGAGAGCAGCCAGAAAATGCACGATCTGGTCTCCGCCATGGACACCATCAAGCAGACCTCCGATCAGATTCAGGGCATCATCAAGACCATTGACGACATTGCATTCCAGACCAACATCCTCGCTCTGAACACCGCAGTGGAGGCCGCCCGCGTCGGCACCGCCGGAAAGGGCTTTGCCGTGGTGGCGGACGAGGTGCGGAGCCTGGCCGAGAAGTCCGCGCAGGCGTCCCAGATGACCCAGGAGATGATTCAAAACTCCATCGCCGCTGTGGAGCAGGGCAGCAATCTGGCCACCGAAACCGCCAAGGCTTTGGAGGACGCGGCCAGCAACGCACAAACCGTGGTCCAGGCCATTGCAGGTATCGCCCAGGCGTCCTCCGAGCAGGCCGATGCGGTATCTCAGGTGTCACAGGGTCTTGACCAGGTCTCCAGCGTGGTTCAGACCAACTCGGCGACGGCAGAAGAGAGCGCAGCTGCCAGCCAGGAGCTCTCCGGCCAGGCCAACACCCTCAAGCAGCTGATTGGAAAATTCAAACTTTCCATGTAACATCCCTGGTGTATCCGCAAGGCGTATCCCCATTCCCAAATTCCAGATGAACAAAGCGGCTCTGATCCAAGTTTGGATCAGAGCCGCTTTTCCATTTGTCACTGTACTTCCAGAACCAGAGCGGTCAAATTGTCCCGTCCCCCCTGCTCCAGGGCGGCATTTACCAGCGCCCAGGCCGCCTCCTCCGGGGTTCCCCGGCCCAGCAGCGCCCCCATCTGCGAGTGCTCCAGGCTGTCGCTCAGCCCGTCGGAGCACAGCAGCACCCGCTGGCCGGGGGCCAGGGTCCACTGGCCATAACAGGGGGCGGGGTCATACTCGCCGCAGTCCATGCCAAAATACTGGGTGAGCTGATGGGAGCGGGGGTCGGAAGACGGCGGCATTTTTCCGCCGGTCAGGCCAATGGCCCAGGCTTCCGCCGCCATGGTGTGGTCCTGGGTGAGCTGCCGCAGCTGCCCATCGGCCAGCCGGTAGACGCGGCTGTCCCCCAGTCCGTAAATGCGGAGGGTGTTGTCCTGCACAGCGGCGGCGGCAATGGTGCTGCCCATCTGGCGGCCCTGCTCCTGGCAGGCCCGCCAGAACCGCCGGGACATGTGGATGAGGCTACGCACCCCCTCCTCCGGCTGTTCCCCGACGAGAAAAGCCTGCCGGCTCTGGTGCAGCCAGGACACCGCCACCAGGGCGGCCAGCTCCCCCTGCTGGTGCCCGCCCATTCCGTCGCACACCGCAAAGAGGGCGGGCTGGGCGGTTGTTGTGTGCTCCAGCCGGTTCTCATTCAGCCGCTCGGGCGCTTTCCAGGTCCCGTTGAAGTAGTAGTTGTCCTCATTTTTCTGGCGCAGCCGCCCCCTATGGCAGCAGACCGCCGCACTCAGGGTTCCATTACACCCAGTCATATTTGTCCGCCAGCCGGGCGATGATGAGAAGTCCCTGCTCCCGGCTCAGCTTGGCGGTGGGAGAGAAGGTCTTGGCCCCGCTGCCCTGCATGATGTCGTTCTTGTAGGCATAGGCCACATAGGGGGCCGCCCAGCTGGCAATCTGGGGCGCGTCCTGATAGTAGGTCATGCTGCTGACCTGGGTGGGAATGGTGACCTTCTCCGCCGCCTTGAGGAAGGCGCACAGCATGGTGGCGGCCTCCTGCCGGGTCAGGGAGCTGTTGGGAGAGAAGGTGGTCTCCGAGGTGCCGTTGATGAATTTGAGGTTATAGGCCCGGACAATGTCGTCCTTCAGGGGGTGATCCTGAATATCGGTGAATTTATCCTGGTTGTTGGTCACAGAGGGGCTGCTGGTATGCAGCGTGCGGTACAGGCTCACCAGCAGATGGGCAAACTCGGCCCGGGTGATGCTGTTCTGGTAGTTCCCCCACAGCAGCGGGGAGACCAGCCCAGTATCATAGAGCTCGGAGAGTTCCCCCTTGGCCCAGCTGCTGGCAGAGTCCAGATTGTCCGTTTGATAGAGGTCCACCCCTTTGAGGGTAACCACCCGCTGGGGTGTCTCCGCGTTTACATTCTTCTTGGTCCCCAGCTGATAGTTCTTGTTGCGGCCCCAGGCGTACAGTGTGCCCTGCTCGGTGAGGAACATGCTGTGATATACCCCGCAGTTGATCTGGGCGGGCACCACATTGGAGGTGAGGGTGACCGGCTTGGGGGTGTTCTGGCTGATGGTGGCGCTGCCACCGCCCAGCTGGCCGTACTCCCCATAGCCCCAGGTATAGAGCTTCTGGTCCTTGGTGAGGGCCATGGAGCAGTCGGTACCGGCGGCCACCTGGACGGCGTTCTTGACGGTGGTCACCTCCACCGGCACTGCGGAGTCCTCGCTGGAGCGGCTGCCCAGCTGGCCATTGCTGTTGGAGCCCCAGGCGTAGATGGTGCCGTCAAAGCTCACCGCCAGAGAGTGCCGGTGTCCGGCGGCGATGTCCACAATGTTAAAGAGGCCGTCCACCTTTTTGGGCGTGGCGCTGTCGGTGGTATCGCCGGTGCCCAGCTGGCCGTCCCAGTTGGAGCCCCAGGCGTAGACATAGCCGTCGGTGGTGAGGGCCAGGAAGTGGCTGCCGCCGGCGTCCACAGCGGCAATATCGCTCAGCCCCTTCACCTGGGCAGGTGTGCCGCCCAGCGCCCACTGCCACACGGTGCCGTCGCTCTTCAGTGCCACCAAATCCGTCTGACCGGCGGAGATGGCCACCACACCGGCAAGGCCCTTGACCTGTGTGGGCTTACTCTGTACGCTGCCGCCCCAGGTGTAGACGGTGCCGTCAAACTTCAGCGCGGCGGAGAAGTTGTAGCCCGCTGCCACTGCCACCATGCTCTCCAGGCCATCCACGGCCTTGGGGGACTGGAGCTCTGTTTCATCGGGCATGCCCAGCTGCATCTCCTGATTGGAGCCGCAGACCAGCACCTCTCCGTCGTCGGAGAGGAAAATGCTGTGGGACATGCCGCCATCCGCCAGCAGATTCTGCCGGTTGGTGCTCACGGCGTAGGCCGGAACACAGGCCACCATAATGGCCAAAACCACCATCAGAGCCGCCATCCGTCTCCATACTTTCATATCCGTTCCTCCTCTTCTCATTCAAACTATATCTGTATTTCCGGTCAGCTGACCGACACGGTACAGCTGGCGCTGTGCCCGGCGCAGCTGGCGGTAATCACCGCAGTACCCGGCTTGATGGCCCTGACCTGGCCGGAACTGCTCACCGTGGCCACGCTGGGATTGGAGCTGCTCCAGGTTACGCTCCGGTTGGTGGCGTTGGAGGGGCTCACGGTGGCCGACAGGGTCATGCTGCCGCCCACATCCAGCAGCGCGCTGCTCCGGGAGATACTCACACTGCTCACCGCGATGGTGCTGGGAGTGGGCTTGGGGGTGGGTTTCGGCGCGGGCGTGGGGGTAGGCGCCGGTTTCGGGGTGGCCGCCGGCTTGGGGGTGGCGGCGGGTTTGGCCGTCGGTTTTGCTGTGGGCCTGGGGGTGGGCTTGGCTGTGGGTTTCGCCGTCGGCTTGGGCGTGGCGGTGGGCGCTGTGGTGGGGGCCGCCGACGCGGTGGGTGTGGGTGTGGCGGTGGGCGCGCCGCTCACGGTGGTCACATGGGCCACCGGGGTCCAGTCCTGGACCGGGTTGCCGTCCGCCGTCAATGTCACCAACTGGCTCAGCCCCGCCAGAGGGGTGAGGTCGGTCACCTGGTTACTGCTGATGTCCAGATGGGTCAGGCGGGTGAGTTTTGAGACAAATGCCAGCGAGGTCAGCCCTGTCCCCCGCAAGTTCAAATATTCCAGTCCTTCCGGCAGCAGCGACAGCTCCGCTGGGTCAGACAGTGTGCATCCGTTCAGATTCAAGGTTGTGAGGCGGCTCAATTCCGCCAGCGGGGCCAGACTGTCCAGCTTTTGTCCGCTCAGGTCCAGCGTGGTCAGGTTGGGCAGCTGTTTTAAATCGGACAGGCTCTGGACGGTCACGCCGCTGGAAGTCCCCGCCTGCACGCTCTGCAAGGTGTCCAGCATGTCCGTCCGGAGCGGGCTATCCGCGGTGAGGCCCAGCGCATTGCGCACCGCCGCCTCCAGACCGGCATCCTGAAAGACTGCGGTCTCCTGAATAGAGGGAGACGCATGGTCTTCCAAGTCAAACCAGGACATCTCCGCATGGGAGGTCTGGGCGGGGTCCCCGGTCTCGGGGGGCTGTGACCGCTCTGCCAGGTTCACCCCCTGCCCCAGCAGGAGGAATACCGCGACGGCCGCCACTGCCACACCGCCGCCCGCCCCCAGCATCAGCGGCAGTTTGGACTTTTTCGCCCCCTCGGGGGACGGCTTGGCGCTGCCGGACGGCTGAGACGCCGGCTTTTGGGGGGCTTTCTTTTTGGCTTTGGGCGGCTGGGGCGGCTGATACAGCGGATAGGAGGGCGCTTTGGGCGGCGGAGGCGCGCTCTGGTTTTGCTCCGGCGTCTCCTGCGTCAGAAGCACGGTGGCCTCCCGGGCCCGGTCCTGCTGATAGAAGATGGTGGGCTCCTGCGGCTCAGGCTCCTGCGCCAGATAGACGGTGCCCTCCTCCGGCGGCCTGGGCGGAACCGGCTCCGGGTTCCGCTCCGGCGCAGGCGTTTCCGGTTGAGGAGCGGGTGCCGCTTCTCCTGTCGTTGCCCCGCTGCGGGTACTGTGTCCCTCCCCGCCGTGGGTGGCAGAGGGGGAGAGATTGGCGGCGGAGAACAGCTCCATCTGCTCCCGCATCAGCCAGTCGGAGCGGGAGCCGGTGGCGTGTCCATCCCCCAGCGCCCCCAGAACCACCCGGTTTGCCCCCTCCAGGGACAGGCTCTGGCGGTAGTGGACCAGCGCCGCGCACAGGGCGGCGGCGTCCTCATAGCGGTCCTGGGGGCGGAAGGCGCAGGCTTTGAGGACAATCTCCGCCAGGGCGGCGTCCGCCAGAGCCGGCGCGGGGAGGGGCTCCCCCTGGAGGCGGCGGCGGTGGGCCTGGTTGTTGGCCTCATAGGACACAGCGGCGGGGGGAAGGGGCAGGAAGGGGCTGCGGTTTCCGTTGAGCAGCCGGTAGAGCACCAGCCCCAGGGAGTAAATATCCACCCGGTAGTCGCCCTCGCCGCCCCGGGCCACCTCGGGGGCCATAAAGGCGAAGGTGCCCTTGGCGGAGAGGTTGCTCCGCGTCTTTTCCATGGTGCGGGCCACGCCGAAGTCGCCCAGCTTGAAGTGCCCGCTGCTGTGGACAAAGATGTTGGCGGGCTTGATGTCCCGGTGGATGATTTTCTCCCGCTGGAGGGCCATGAGAGCCATACAGATGTCACAGCCCAGCTGCACCACATCCGCCACCGTCAGCGGGTGGGCGCGGATGTAGTCCACCAGTCCGGTGAGCAGCTCCATCTTGATAAAAATATCATAGCCCGGCTCCCCGGTCCGGGGAATCACCTTGTGCTCCTCGTAAGAGACAATGTTGGCGTTGCCCTTGAGGGCATAGTTGATGTTAATCTCCGCCATCAGGGCGCGGAGCACCTGTTCATAGTAGCTCTGAAGGGTGGCCTCGTCGTGGACCAGCCCCTCGCTGTACAGCTCTTTGGTCTGATTGGGGTCGGTGGGAATGGGGATGTACTTGATGGCCGAGTAGTAGTGCTTGCCCAGCTCCACCTTCTCCGCCAGATACACCTTGCCATAGGACCCCTGCCCCAGCAGACGTACACTGCGCCACTCCCCCCAGAGCGGCTCAAATTCGCGAATGTCCCGCACACTATCACCTCATGGCTGCCGCCAATTCCGTACTCCCTGTGGGTGAGACATCGCCTTTCCACAGAAAGCCACGATTTCTTGTATTATAACATATTGCGAAGAAATTTCCAAAATTTTTTCTCCCACATCCAGAATCCGTCAAAAAGGTCCCCCCCCATCCGCCCGGCGCATACAAAAAATCCCCCCCGGTCCACGCCGGGAGGGATGGGCGGGGCAGACCCGCCTCCACTGATTCTGTTTTCCTCAATACCGCTGGTCCAGCAGCGCGATAATCTGGGCAATACAGCTCTCATCACAGCTGCCCACCAGACGCGCCCCCCATTCCTTCACCGCCGGGGCGCAGTTGGCAGGGGCGAAAGGGATGGCGGAGATGGTCAGCATGGGGATGTCGTTCTCATTGTCCCCCACACAGTAGATGTGCTCCCGCGCAATGCCCAGGCGCTGGGCCAGGCGGAGCACCATTCCGCCCTTGTGGCTCCCCTTCCGGGTGACCTCCAGTAGCACCTGATTGGAGAAGATGGCCTCGTAGTGCTCCTCCCAGCGGGTGAGAATGTACGCTCTGGCTCGCTCCAGCACGTCCCGCCGCTGCTCCAGCAGCACCTTGGTCAGGGGCAGCGGGATGTCCGCCACCGGGCACTCCGTCCCGGAGACATGGGTGTAGGACAGGTGGTTGTAGGTGACCTCGTTGGGGTTGTGGTAGAAGATCTCCTCCCCGTGGTAGGCCTCCAGCCCCAGCTCCGGGATGGCCCCGGTGAGCTCCAGCAAATCGCCTCCAATCCGCTCCGGCAAAAAGGTCTGCTCCACCATGACCCCGGCGGCAAAGTCATAGAGGGCCGCCCCGTTGGAGAGGACCACCGGCGCGTTGATGGGGGCCAGCTTGGCGCAGGGGGCAAAGGTGGTGTAGGCCCGCCCGGTGGCCACGGTAAAGGTGCCCCCCTCCTCAATAAAGCGCTGAATGGCCGCCACATTCTCCGGGGAGACGGTGCGGTTTGAGCCGTAGAGGGTATCGTCAAAGTCACTGGCCAGCAAAACGCCGCTGAATTTTCCCATAGCACACCCTCCTTCTCACCGCTCCAACCGTTCCAGCCGCTCCAACACCGCCTGGAACCACTCCGGCAGGGGACACTCCACCGTCAAACGCTCCCCGGTGCGGGGGTGGACAAAGGAAAGCTTCCGGGCGTGGAGGCACTGTCCCGCCAGACCGGGCACCGGCTTTTTGGCGCCGTATACCGTGTCCCCCAGAAGGGGGTGGCCGATGGAGGCCATATGCACCCGAATCTGGTGGGTGCGCCCCGTCTCCAGGCGGCAGCCAATATGGGTATAGCCGGAAAAGCGCCGCAGCACTTTCCAGTGGGTCACCGCCCGCCGCCCCTGAGGGTCAATTGCCATCTTCTTCCGGTCCACCGGGTGGCGGCCAATGGGAGCGTCCACCGTCCCCTCGTCCTCCCGGAAGCCCCCCACACAGACGGCCTCATAGGCCCGGTAGAGGGAGTGGTCCTGGAGCTGCTGGGCCAGCCCCAGATGGGCAAAGTCGTTTTTCGCCGCGATGATGAGCCCCGAGGTATCCCGGTCAATACGGTGGACAATGCCAGGCCGCAGCTCCCCGTTGATTCCAGAGAGGCTTTCTCCACAGTGATATAACAGTCCGTTGACTAATGTCCCGTCCGGGTGTCCGGCGGCGGGGTGGACCACCATTCCCACCGGCTTGTTGATGACAATGACATCGTCATCCTCATACACCACGTCCAGGGGGATATTCTGGGGGCGGATGTCCACCGGCTCCGGGTCGGGGAGGGCCACGGTGTACACCGCGCCCGGCTGGGTCTTGTCCCTCTTTTTCACCGGCTCCCCCGTCCGGGTCACTGCCCCCTCTTCCATCAATCGCTGCACGGCCGAGCGGGTGAGGTCGGGCAGGCTCCGGGCCAGAAAGACATCCAGCCGCTCGCCCCCCTCCTCAGCTTGCAGCACCAGAGGCGTCATGGCCCTCCTCCTTTCCCTCCAGCTTTTCATAGAAGAACAAGTAATAGAGGCAGAAGGCAATGCCCCCCACTACCACACAGATGTCGGCCACATTAAAGACTGCGAATTGAATAAAGGTGGTCTGGAACATGTCAGTAACAAAGCCGAAAAGGGCCCGGTCAATGAGGTTGCCCACCGCACCGGCCAGCACCATGGCCAGACACACCCGCCCAATGGGGTGGCGGGTAATCCACTTGCGCGCCAGCGCCACACACAGGACGATGGAGACCACCAGGGACACCAGGGTCAGAATCCAGGTGTGCTCCTCAAAAATGGAGAAGGCCGCGCCGGTATTTTTGACATAGGTCAAATCCATAATATGGGGCAGAAAGGGGATGCTCTCATTCCAGGGGATATAGGTGCGCACCAGGTATTTGACCACCTGATCCACCCCCACCAGGAGGAGCACCAGCAGAGCATAGAGCATGTCGGAATCTCCTTATACAGACAGGTTTGCGCCGCGCGCAGTCTTATTTTATCACGCCTTGGGCGCTATCACAACCGCAAAAGGGGCGCGGAGCAGCCGCTCCGCGCCCCACAGGGAAGGATTAGTCCAGAACCACAGCCGTTCCCGAGACGCTGACCATCAGCATCCCGTTGTCCGAGCCCAGGACCTCATAGTCCACATCCACGCCGATGACCGCGTCGGCTCCCAGCGCCTGGGCCCGCTGGCTCATCTCGGCCAGCGCCTCCTCCCGGGCCTTTTGCAGCTCTTCCTCATAGCCCTGGCTGCGCCCGCCGAAGATGTTGCGCAGACCCGCGCCGATGTCCTTGAACATGTTGATGCCGGTGATAACCTCGCCAAAGACAATCCCCCGGTACTCCCGGACGGCGCGGCCCTCCACGGCATTGGTGGTGGTGACAATCATATGTAGTTCCCTCCTATCGTATTGGTGACACAGAAAACCGGCGGGCGGCAGCCTGCGCTGCCGCCCGCCCGGTGTGAGTATACCACAGGGAAACGGGAATCGTCTAGCCTTTTGGCTTCCCTTCCGGCGGAATCTCTCCGCCGCTGGAGCCGCTGTCCGAATCCTCAGGCCCACCCTCGGGGGGATTGACCGGCTCACTAACCATATGGATGTTGCGGGCGGGGGGCTCAATGGAGCGGTCCTTCTGCTCCTCCTCCGGCCGCGCGCCGTAGTTGTCGGCGGTGGCGGGGTCGCGGCCCTCCAGAATGGCCATCATCTCCTCGCCGGTGATGGTCTCCTTTTCCAGAAGATACTCCACCACCTTGTCCATATCCTCCCGGTTGTCCCGGATGATCTGCACAGCCTTGTCAAAGGACTGGCGCAGCAGCTCCATAACCGCCTTATCAATGTCGGCGGCGGTGTTCTGCGCACAGTCAATGCCGTAGCCCCCATCCAGGAACTGATTGCGGCGGGAGGCCAGCGCCATCATACCGAACTTGTCGCTCATACCGTACAGGGCCACCATATTGCGGGCCAGCGTCGTGGCCTGCTGGATGTCCTGCGCAGCGCCGTTGGTCTGCACGTTCAGGACCACCTCTTCGGCGGCCCGGCCGCCCATGCAGGTGGCAATCTCCGAGAGCATCTCGTCCCGAGTCTGGAGGTTCTTGTCCTCCTCGGGGAGGTGGAGGGTGTAGCCCAGCGCCCCCTGGGTGTGGGGGACAATGGTGATTTTCTGCACGGGGGTGGTGTTCTTCTGTTTGAAGGACACCATAGCGTGGCCCACCTCGTGATAGGCCACCAGCTTGCGCTCAAAGGCGGAGAGGACGGAGTTCTTCTTTTCCGCGCCGGCGATGACCAGCTCAAAGGCGGTGAGCAAGTCGTTCTGATTCACCGCCTTGCGGCCCAGACGCACCGCGCGGAGGGCGGCCTCGTTGACCAGGTTGGCCAGATCCGCGCCCACCGCGCCGGCGGTGGCCAGGGCGATTTTGTTGAGGTCCACATCTTCCGCCAGGCGGATGTTGCGGGTGTGGACCTGGAGGGTGGCCAGACGTCCAGCCAGGTTGGGCCGGTCCACGGTGATGCGTCGGTCAAAGCGGCCGGGGCGCAGCAGGGCCTGGTCCAGCACCTCGGGCCGGTTGGTGGCCGCCAGGAGGATGACGCCCTTGGTGGGGTCAAAGCCGTCCATCTCGGCCAGAAGCTGGTTGAGGGTCTGCTCCCGCTCGTCGTTGCCGCCCATGCGGTTGTCGCGGGATTTACCGATGGTGTCAATCTCGTCAATAAAGACGATACAGGGGGCCATTTTGCTGGCCTCTTTGAAGAGGTCACGGACACGGGAGGCACCCACGCCCACGAACATCTCCACAAAGTCGGAGCCACTGATGGAGAAGAAGGGCACATTCGCCTCACCGGCCACGGCCTTAGCCAGCAGGGTCTTACCGGTGCCCGGCGGGCCCACCAGCAGCGCGCCCTTGGGGAGCTTGGCGCCGATTTCGGTGTACTTCTGGGGGTTGTGGAGGAAGTCGATAATCTCCTCCAGGCTCTCCTTGGCCTCGCCCTGACCGGCCACATCTTTAAAGGTAACGCCGGTCTTTTTCTCCACATAGACCTTGGCGTTGGCCTTGCCCACGCCGCCCAGGCCGCCGCCCATCTTGCCCGCCATGCTGCGGAACAGGAAGGAGAACACCACCACCATCAGCACCATGGGCACCACATAGGAGATCAGAATGCTGACAATGGGGTTGAGCTCGGACTCGTAGGGATAGCCGTAGCGCACCCCGTGCTCGTCCATGAGCTGGATGATCTCATCGTCGTTGAGGGGGGCGCAGTAGTAGCTGCGGGCCTTGGCCAGCCGCTCGTCCACCGTGAGGGTCTTGCCCTCCCCGGCAAAGAGCTGCTCCAGGGTCTGGGTGCCCGCGGTCTGGCTCTGGGTCTGGGGCTGGGTGCTCTGGATGACATCAACCTGGGCATTGACATCAATGCCCACCGCCGCGGCGTCCTCTTTGAGGTAGATGGTAAACTTGCTGTTTGCCGTGGTGACGGAGTAGACCTTGTCCTCGATAACCAGCTGCTTGAATTCGCTGTACCGGATCTCGGTGGAGTTGGCCTGGGCCGCCATACCGGTAAAGTAGTTGACCAGAATGGTGATGATGAGCGCCCAGAGGACGATGGAGGCGATGCCCATCAGGTTGCGCTTGTTGTTACTGCCGGATTTACGCGGTTTATCGGGCTTCAAATCGCTGCCCTCCTTGTGTAAAATTGAAGAAGCGCCGCTTTTGGCGCTGTCAGTCCTCTTATTTATAACACAACCCACTCCCAAATACAAGGAAACCCACCAGAAAAGCTGTAAACTTTCTGTGAAAGGGGATTAGCGCAGCAGCAAAGCGGATTACGCCCAACGTTCAGGTGCAAAAAACGGGCCGCTCCGGCACACACCCCGGAGCAGCCCGCCGTTTTAAGCCTGCGCGAAACGTGGATTATTCCACATCGTTGAGCGCGGCCAAATCTTCCTCTCCTGTCCGAACCTTGACAACCTTATCCACACGGTAGACAAAAATTTTGCCGTCGCCAATATGTCCGGTATACAGGGCCTCTTTCGCCGCCTGGATGATTTGATCCACCGGAATATTGCCCACTACTACCTCTACTTTTACCTTGGGCAGCAGCGTGGCGTCCATCTCTACGCCGCGGTAGCGCTCTCCGGCGCCCTTCTGAATGCCGCAGCCCATCACCTGGGTTACGGTCATGCCGGTGACGCCGATGCGGTTCATGGCCTTCTTCAGGCGGTCGTAATGGGTCAGGCGCGAAATGATGGTAACTTTATAAATCCCGGTGTCCCGCTCGGGCATCGGCGCGGGAGCCTGGGTGCCGGCGGCCACGGCCACAGGCGCCCCTTCATCCACGCCCAGATCGGTATTCTCATTGACATCCATCTGCATGGTGTTGGAGACATCCATGATGCTGAAGCCGGCATAGGCGCTGGGCAGCCCGTGCTCGCAGGCGTCGAGGCCCACAATCTCCTCTTCCTCGGTCACCCGCAGCCCCACAGTGGCCTTGATGATGGTAAAGGCGATGGTAATGGTGATGGCCGCCCAGGCACAGATGGAGACAATGCCCAGCATCTGGAGCAGAAGCTGATGGAAACCGCCGCCGTAGAAGAGCCCCACCACCGAGTCATTGCCCGGGGCGGAAGTGGTCGCAAAGAGGCCCACAGCCAGGGTGCCCCACACGCCGTTGCAGAAGTGGACCGCCACAGCGCCCACCGGGTCATCAACCCGCAGTTTGTAGTCCAGGAACCACACGCCAAAGCACACCAGCAGGCCGGCCACGGCGCCGATGATGGCCGCGCCCAGGCAGTCTGTGACATCGCAGCCGGCGGTGATGGCCACCAGACCGGCCAGAGAGGCGTTCAGACACATGGAGACATCAGGCTTGCCGTACTTGGCCCAGGTAAAGATCATGCAGACCACCGTGGCAATGGACGGGGCAATGGTGGTGGTCAGGAAGATGGAACCCAGCTGGTCCACCGAAGTGGCGGCGGCGCCGTTGAAGCCGTACCAGCCCAGCCAGAGGATAAAGCACCCCAGGCAGCCAAGGGGGAGGTTGTGCCCGGGGAAGGCATTGACGCGGGTGACATTCCCGGCGCTGTCCCGGTCATACTTGCCAATGCGGGGGCCCAGCATGGCCGCGCCCACCAGCGCGCACAGGCCGCCCACCATGTGGATGGCCGCGGAACCGGCAAAATCGTGGAACCCCAGCTGGGACAGCCAGCCGCCACCCCAAATCCAGTGGGCCTCAACGGGGTAGATGACCGCGGAAATCACCGCGGAGTAGATGCAGTAGGACAGAAACTTGGTCCGCTCCGCCATCGCGCCGGAGACAATGGTGGCGGTGGTGGCGCAGAACACCAGGTTAAACACAAAATTGGACCAGTCAAAGCTGGAATAGCTGGTAAAGATGTCAAATCCGGGCTTTCCGATGATGCCGAACATGTCCTCGCCCAGCAGGAGGCCAAAGCCAATCAGGACAAACATAGGGGTGCCGATGCAGAAGTCCATCAGGTTCTTCATCAAAATATTGCCGGTGTTTTTTGCACGGGTAAAACCGGCCTCCACCATGGCAAAACCGGCCTGCATCCAGAACACAAGAGCCGCGCCAATCAGAAACCAGACGCCAAAGACAATCCCATTGACTGCAAGAAGCATCTCCTCTGTCATGCCAATCCTCTCCTTCTACGTTCACAGTTTCAGCATTTCTTTTCAGGCCTGTTCCACCGTGTGGAGAAAAAGAACAGGGCGCCGGATTCCTCCAGCGCCCTTGCTATGTCAAACAGTATAAAAAGAATTTTATAAAATGTCAACTTGCAGAAATTATAAAATAGGCGGTATTAAAATCTTGAATTTTATAAAAAATGAATGAATCTATTTTTAAGGCGTCATTTGTAGCTGTGTGCCGCATATACTATTGCCTATTTGAGCAAATGGGCACCGGGAGAGCCAGCCGCTGTCAGCTTGAAAACGGCTGGGGCGCGATGAGAAGGGAGACATCTCCAAAGCCAAAGAAGCTCTCCTCACTCTCCTGGAAGAAGAGTTCTTCTCCCCAGGTCAAATTTCGAATGGCCTCCGCGTCCTCTGGATGAAGCCCCGACTGCTGGATGTCCACTCCATACCGGACATACAGCAAATAGCCGCCCGCTTCCGACGCTTCCCCCAGAATGGAGGCCGGGTTGATTTGAATGGGGACAGATGCAGGTGCGCTCCAGTCCAGATAGCGCAGGACACAGTTCTGGTAGGCCTGGTCCAGAAAATAGGCGGTGAGCCGAACTTGGAACAGGCCGCTGAAGTCCTGCGTCAAGGTGGCCCGATAGAACTGCTCCATTCCGTCAATCGTCTCCACCTGGGAGCGGTCAAAGAATCCAAATTCGCTCGGCAGCTCCTGATACCGCTCAAAGCTCCCCTCAAATTCCGCCTGGGTGGCCGTATCCATCACCTTGGTGGTGGTAACCCGGTTGGAGATGGCAGGGCGCTCTTCTTTCTCTGCCCCCAAAAAACAGAGAGCGAACAGAACTACCCCCGCCAGAATGACACAGACCAGAACCAAAAGCAGGCTTTTTTTGTGCGCCATCTTCTTCCCTCCTTTTTCAAGTACGGAATTGAACCATCGAAACTCTTGTGTACAGGAGCCACCCCAGCGCCGTTCCCAGGGTGTTGAGAAATACATCGCTGACGTCAACGGCGCGGCCAACCACAAACTGCATCCCCTCAATACTCAAGGACAGGGCCGCTCCCACAGCTACAACCGGAATTACCCGTTTCCACCGCCACAGAAAGGGCACAAAAACCCCCAGCGGAAGAAAAAGGGCCACATTTCCCACCAGCATGATGCCTTCCCAGAGAGAATCGACGCGCAAGCCGCTCCACAGATGGAGGTTAATCCCGCCCTGAAACCAGCGGGGCGCAGGAGGTATCCAGCCGTGAAAGAGGGAAACCCAGACCATTTCCAAGTTCAGTGTGATACTCAGAAGAAAGGCCAGATAGCACACAAAGAGAAGGACTGCAAGCTCACAGGGCCACTGGACACTCCGTCCTCTCCTCCGCCGCACCAGCCACCGTCCGCCACATACCACCAGCAGCGCCAGCAGGACGGAGGGCAGAGACCAGAGCACATACCCAAAGAGCAGGGCAACGGAACTTGAGAACAAAATGGTGCCCCCTTTCGGGATTGTACTGGTATTTGGGAAGTAGTCCATGTATTACTGCCCCACTTCCCACCCCAGCCGCTTTCGTTTTGCAGCTTTTTCTATCTTCTATTATACAGCACTGGCTTATTTCATAAATGACCTGATTCAACAAATTTTTTATTGAAAATTTAGTATATAAGCCAAAGGAGCGGGCACCATTCCTTTCCACCGCAAGTTTCTCTTTTTCCAAAAGGCGGGATGTGTTATACTGGACTATAAATCTGAATGTTCTGACGAGGAGAACCGTCTTATGAAGGAAAAAAGAACCTCCCGCCCCACTGAGCCTCTGGAGGCCGGGGCGGACGGCATCATTGAGGGACGCAACGCCGTGATTGAGGCGCTGCGCACCGGCACCGCCATAGACAAAATCTACATCGCCAAGGGGGAGACGGACGCCGCCCTGGGCCACATCGCCTCCACCGCCCGCGGAAAGGGCATTGTGGTGGTAGAGGCCGACCGGCGCAAGCTGGACGGCATGAGCCGCACCCATGCCCACCAGGGGGTCATTGCCCTGGCCGCCGTGCGGGAGTACGCCAGTGTGGAGGACATCCTGAACGCCGCCAGGGAGAAGGGGGAGTCTCCCCTCATTGTGGTGTGCGATGAACTCTCCGACCCCCACAACCTGGGCGCGGTCATCCGCACCGCCGAGTGCGCCGGGGCCCACGGCGTGATTATCCCCAAGCGCCGCTCGGCGGGCCTCACCGCCGTGGTGGCCAAGACCTCCGCCGGCGCGGTGAGCCATGTGCCGGTAGCCCGTGTGCCCAACCTCCCCGCCCTTCTCAAAGAGCTGAAGGAGGAGGGGGTGTGGGTGTTCGGTACCGCCGCCGACGGGGACCGCCTCCTGTACGATGCCGATTTGAAGGGCCCCGCCGCCATTGTCATCGGCAGCGAGGGGGACGGCATGGGCCGTCTGGTGGCGGAGACCTGCGACTTCAAGGTCCGCATCCCCATGAAGGGCAAGCTCAACTCCCTCAACGCCAGCGCCGCCGCCGCCATTCTGCTCTATGAGGCGGTGCGCCAGCGCATGGGATAGGAGAATCTCTTTCACACTTAGGAGAACGCTATGTCCAAGGACCATGACGACAAACTGAATCCCGACGGCCTGGACTTCACCCTGGCGGAGATTCTGGCGGAGTACGCGGTGAAGGAAAATCAGGAGCCGGAGGGGAGCATTCCCATCCCCATGGAGCCGGAAGCCGCCACCGCCCCCCCTCCCGCTCCCACCGCCAAGGTACTCCACTTCCCCGGTGCCTCTCCCCCCTCCAAATCCGCTCAGAAAGGGGCAGAGGAGCCGCCCACGGCGGAGTCCACTCCGAGCGCGGACCCGGAAGAAGCGGAATCCCCGCCAGTCCCCCACACCGCCCGGCGTCTGCGGGGTGGCGGAAAACGCCTGCTCCATCCGCCCGAGCCAGAACCGGAGCCCCCGCCGCCACCACAGCCACCCAAAGCTCCCCCCAAAACGCCTCCCAAAAAACAGCCGGAAGCGGAGCGGAAGGGGGGCAAGCATCTGCCCCCCAACCCGCCCCCGGAGAAGGTTGTCCCCTTCCCCAAGCGGGAAAAGGGCCTCATGGCCAAGCTGCGGGGCCTCCAGGCCAAGGCGGACGGCTTTGCCGAGCACATGTTTGAGGAGGAGGGCAAAGAGGACTCCCCCGAGGTGCGCGAGGCGGAGCAGTATATCCCCGGCGTGGATTTGGAGGAGCCGGAAGAGGTGCGCCCGCCCCGCCGTAAGCGCCGCCCACCGCCCCCCGCGCCCGACCTGCCGCCCCAGGAGCTCTTCCGCCGGTACAGCCGGGGGCTGATGGTGCTCAAGCTGCGCACCGTTCTGGTCTTTCTGCTGGCTGGTGTCCTTCTCTTTCTCACACTGGGCCCTACCTTCGGCGGACCGCTGCCCGACCTGCTGGCTCAAAGCCGCTCCCTGCTCCTCTACTGTCAGGCCGGTCTGTTGCTGCTGGCCATGCTGCTGGGGCTGGACGCGGTGCTGTGGGGGCTCTTCCGCCTGGTCACCCTCCGCCTGGGGATGGACAGCCTGGTGGTACTCTCCTGCGCGGCCGCTCTGGCGGACGCCCTGACGCTGATGCGCTTTCCCAGCGCCTCGGAGCGGCAGCCCTACTGCGCCATTGCCGCCCTGGCGCTGGCCTTTACCATGCAGGGTAACTACCTCAAGCGGAGAGGGCAGCGGGTGGCCTGCCGCACGGCGGCCTCCGCCGGGGAGCCCTATCTGGTTACGCTGGACGAGGCGGCGTGGAACGGCCAGGACGCCTATGCCAAGTGGTCCGGGGAGCCCATCGGCTTTGGCCGTCAGATGCAGGCCCCCGACGGGGCGGAGCGGGTCTTTCACCTGATGGCCCCTCTGCTGCTGCTGGCGTGTCTCCTCTTCGCGGTGCTGGCGTCGGTGGGCCGGCGTAGGCCGGAGGACTTGCTCTGGTGCCTGTCCGCCCTGCTGAGTTCGGCGGCCTCCTTTTCCGCCACATTGTGCTACGGAGTACCGTGGAATACCCTGTCTGACCGGTTGGCCAAGAGCGGCGCGGCGCTGGCCGGCTGGGACGGCGTCACCGGCACCAGCGGGCGCTGCGGCATCCTGCTCACCGACTACGACCTCTTCCCCCCTGGCACCGTCTCCCTCAACGGCATCAAAATCTTTGGAGACGTGCCGGTGGACAAGGTGGTGGGGGTGACTGCCACCCTCATTCGGGACTCAGGCAGCGGCCTCGACAAGATCTTCCACGACCTGCTCCGCTCCCAGGGGGCGGTGTACCGCCGGTCCACCGACTTCTGTTGCTATGAGGGGGGCGGCGTGTCCGCCGTCATGCGGGGGGAGCTGGTGCTGGTGGGCTCGGCCTCCTTTATGCACCTGATGGAAGTCCCCCTCCCCCCGGGGCTGAACATCAAAAACGCGGTATTCTGCGCCATTGAGGGGGAGCTGGCGGGGCTGTTCGCCCTGAAATACTCCCTTCACGGCACGGTGGAGCCCGCCCTCTTTGCCCTCATCCACAACCACATCGCCCCTGTTCTGGCCACGCGGGATTTCAACATCATCCCCGCCATGCTTCAGCAGCGCTTCAAGCTCCCCGCCGACCGCATGGAGTTCCCGGCAATCGAGCGGCGGGTGGAGCTCTCTTCCCAGAACCGCAAGCACAGCGACATCCTCACCGCCATTCTCTGTCGGGAGGGTGTGGGGCCCTTTACCGAGGCCGCGGTGGGCGGCAAGCGCCTGCGCGCGGCGGTGCGGGCCTCCGCATGGCTGGCCTGTCTGGGCTCTTGTGTGGGGGTGGTACTGGCCTTCTACCTCACCTTTATGGCCGCTTACAACTCCCTGACCCCCTTTAATCTGCTCATCTTTCTGCTGATGTGGATGGTGCCCACTGCGCTCATCTCCCACTGGATCAACCGATATTAAAACGAAACTATGGAGCACACACCCCTATGAATTTGATTTTAAGCGACCGCCCCCTCTCCCTCCAGCTCCCCCCGGACGGCGACTCTGTCTATGTGGATTTGTCCCAGAAGAAAATCGCCAACTGTGTGGGGTGCTTCGGCTGCTGGACCAAAACCCCCGGCAAGTGCGTCATCCGGGACGACGCGGTGGAAATTTACCCCCTCATTGCCCAGAGCGACCGGGTGCTGTACGTCAGCCGCGTCCGGTACGGCGGCTACGACACCCCCATGAAAACCATGCTGGAGCGAGCTATCCCGGTGCAGCAGGCCTTTATCCGCCTGTTGGACGGGGAAACTCACCATGTCCAGCGGGCCGTCCGCCCCAAAACAGCCACCATTCTGGCCTATGGCGTCTCAGATACAGAGGAACAGGCCCTGTTTGAGCGCCTGGTGGAACGCAACGCCCACAACATGAATTTCCAGAGCTGGAACGCCGTCTTTTGCTCGGAAGAGGGTCTAGAGGCGTCCGTCCAGGAGGAGGTGTGGAAATGGCAGATGTGCTGATTCTCAACGCCAGCCCCCGGGCCCCCAAGTCCAACTCCAAGCGCTACGCCCAACTCTTTGCGGAGCAGTGCTCTCTACCCTCGGAGACCTGTAACGTCACCCGGAACAACCATCTGGAGCTGTGCGAAAAGCTGAACGCCTGTTCCCAGGTGCTGCTGGTCTTTCCCCTCTACGCCGACGCCATTCCGGTTACGCTGCTGAACTTTTTCAAGACGCTGGAGCAGCACCCACCCAAACAGAAACCCACCGTCTCGGTACTCATCAACTGCGGCTTTCTGGAGCCCCACCAAAACGATGTGGCGGTGGACATGGTGAAGCTCTTCTGCAAGCAGAACCACTACCCCTTTGGCTCGGTACTCCAGCTGGCCAGTGGAGAGGCCATTCTGGACACCCCCTTCCGCTGGATTGCCCGCCGGGCCATTGGGAAGCTGGCCCGGACGGTGGCTAAGGGGAAACACTGCACCATCCGGGCGGCCATGCCCATCCCCAAGTCCTGGTTTATCCGGGCCTCCACCCAGTATTGGACCCAATACGGACAGCGCAACCACGTCTCCCCGGAGGAAATGCGCACCATGTCCATTGAGGGACGGGAGTTGGAATAGGCCAGATTTGGATGGTCTAACCGCCCAAGGCGGGGAGGGTTTGTCCTCGCCGGACGGGCCGCCTACTCGGCGGGAGCACCGCTTTCTTTGCCAAAGAAAGCGGTGGGAAAGAAAGCGCAGAGGGGGGATACCCCCCTCTGCACTCCCCCAAGACGCAACCGGGCTTAAGTTCTGCTGCGGTGGGATTTCCCCACCCTGGCATAGCAAAAAACCGACCTTGGTGCCTATGAGGGAAGTGTTGTACTGCCATGCAAAACAGGTAACCGCAGAAATTGTAAGTCACCGCCAAAAAATGGGGCGGCCCCCTTTAAAAGGCCGCCCTTTTGGAGGGGAGTGGAGAGGGGAACGAGAAGTGCCCCTCTCCGCCTTTTCTTTCCCCGGTTTCTTTTCCGCGAAAAGAAACCGGGCGCTGTCCGCGTAGGACGCCCGCGCGGCGAGCGCAAAACCTCCCGGCTTGGCCAGGTACACCAATAAAGACGGATCTGCATACGCAGGTCCGTCTTTTTTCTACATTTGCATTCCAGCATTTTTGTGGTAAAATGGAGAAGAATCAGCGAAATTACGCAAAAATAGTCCCTTAATCGTGACATATCCCATATTTATGCAAAAGAAGGTGTTCCTATGGAATTGACCGAGCAATTCAT
Organism: Candidatus Flavonifractor merdigallinarum; assembly: GCA_019115265.1. Classification (GTDB taxonomy): domain Bacteria; phylum Bacillota; class Clostridia; order Oscillospirales; family Oscillospiraceae; genus Pseudoflavonifractor_A; species Pseudoflavonifractor_A merdigallinarum. The sequence continues at coordinate 21,526 of DXDX01000077.1, forward strand.
CCTGCTCCAGGCGCCCAACTCCGCCGCGGCGGAAAATGGCCGCAAGCTCTCCCGGACGGGCAAATTTGTCCACCTGTACAAGACGGAGGACGGCTCCCTCTACTGGGGGGAGTGCGCCGGCAGCGGCAAGAATCCCTACCGGGTGTCCATCGACTGGACGGACCCCAATTCCCCGGTGTGCCGGTGCTCCTGCCCCAGCCGCCAGTTCCCCTGCAAGCACGCCCTGGGGCTGATGTTTGAGCAGCTCAGCGGCAAGACCTTTGAGGTCGCCGAAATCCCCCAGGATATCGCGGAGAAGCGGGCCAAGCAGGCCGCTCGGGCCGCCAAAAAGGAGGCGGACGCCCAGGCCCCCAAAAAGCCCCGCAAGACCAACACCGCCGCCGCAACCAAGCGCCTCAACCGCCAACTGGAAGGGCTGGATATGGCGGATCGGATGGTGGAGGACCTTCTGAGCGCCGGTATTGGCAGTCTGGGCGGCACCTCCGCCAAGACCTATGAGACGCTGGCCAAGGAGCTGGGCAACCACTACCTCACCGGCCCCCAGACCGCCTTCTCCCGCATCGCTCTGGCGGTGAAGGACATCCAGAAGTCCCCTGACCAGGCCAAGGGCGCCTATGCCGAGGCCCTGCGCATTCTCATCGCCTTGCGCTCCACCATCAAAAAGGGCCGGGCCTTCCTCCAGGAAAAGCTGGAGGCGGGACAGTTCTCCGCCGAGGACACGGTGCTCTTTGAGGCCATGGGCGGTGTGTGGAAACTGGAGGACCTCCACGCCATCGGGGCCTACCGGGAGAATGCCCGCCTGGTACAGCTCTCCTTTGATGTCTCCTATGACGCAGCCAAGAAGGAGTATGTGGAGCGGGGCTTCTGGCTGGATTTGGACAACGGACACATTGACCAGACCCTCAATCTCCGCCCGGTGAAAGCCCTCCAGCATGTGAAGGGGGAGGACAGCTGCTTCTCCCTGCTGGAGGTGCCGGTGCTGTACACCTACCCCGGCGAGGGCTGCCGCCGCATCCGCTGGGAGGGCTGCGCCCCCCGGGACTTGACCCCGGAGGAGAAAGCCACTCTCCCCACGCTGGCCCAGCCCGACCTGGCCACCGCCATCAAGCTTACCAAGGGGCAGATTAAAAACACCCTCCTGCCCAAGTTCCTGCCGGTGCTGGTGCCGGTGGGACAGGTGGGCACCATAGAGGGCACCTTTGTGCTGGAGGACCCCGCCGGAGGGCGCATTGTCCTGCGGGACCGCCCGGAGGACGGCGAGGACCACAACTCCACCGCTCGCCTGGCCTCGGTACCCGACGGCCTGAACCGGGGGGACGCCCTCTTTGGCCTTTTGTTCTACGACCACCGGGACCGCTCCCTGTGTCTCCACCCGTACAGCGTAGTCACCCCCACCCAGATCATCCGTCTGCAATACTAAGGGGGGAGCGGTTACGAACGTACAGCCTTTGTATAACGTACAGGAGCGGCTGGAGCAGGCCGCTGTGGCGGGCACCAACCTGCTGGGGGAGGATTTCCGCCTGAAGCGGGCTATGGAACATCTCGCCCCCCTGGCCGCCGCCAGTCCTGTCTTTGGGAAAATCGGCGCCGCTCTGGAACATCTGCTCTCCGCGCCCCCGGAGAAGCGGGGCGGAGCGCTGCTGGACACGTTGGCCCTGGTGGACGCGGTGGTGTACACACAGGGGAAAGCGGGCTGCTCCGGCACTCTGGAACCCCTGCCCCATGGAGTAGGCACCTGCCAGCCCCTCACCTATACGCAGCTCCAGCCTCTGCTGGAGGCCCTCACCGGCACCGGCAGCGGGCGCTACGCCGTAATTACAGAGTTCTGGCAAACCCACCCGGAGTACTTCTCCGACTACCGGGTGCTCCCCCTTCTGGTGAAGGGGCTGGGGGACAGCTATTCCACGCTGGCAGAGGAAAACCGGGACCGGCTCATTCAGCTGGGTCCAGCGTCCATTCCCCTTCTGAAAGAGGGCTTTGACCCCGCCGGAAAGCGGGAGATGGTCTACCGGGTGATGGTGCTGGACGCGGTGGCGGGGGCGGCGGAAAATGACTTCTACCGCGCCCAGCTCCCCAACGCCAAGCGGGAGGTGCGGGGGGTGCTGATCTCTGCGCTGCAATACCATCCCGACAACCTCCCTCTCCTGCTGGAGCTGTGCCAGAAGGAGCGGAAGGAGGACAACCGGAAGCGAGCCTGGAGGGCTTTGGCCCAATTTGAGAGCCCAGAGGTGGAAGCGGCCCTGAAACAGCTGTCCCAAACGGACTGGGAACTGGCAATGTACACCCTGGCCCACACAAATACCTCCATTGCCAGCCGTCTGACTGCCCAACTCTTTGAGGAGGAGCTGGCCCTCTTTGACGCAGATCCAGATCGCCCCCTCACGGCGGAACATACCCCCCGCTTCCGAAAGCTGCTTGACGCACTGTATGGGAAAACCGGACCGGAGGTGTGCCAGCTCTACCGCCACGCCGCCGCTCTCACTCCCGTGCTGGAGCGGCCCCTGGATGATGGCCACCAGGTGCCCCGTTACATGCGGTTTCCCCACTACACCGCTCCCAGCCGGGAAGGCCATCTGTTTGGGCGGTGTCTAGCGTGGACGCTGGCCCATACTCTGATGCTCCATCCCGATGGGGAGCTGTGCGATGTAGCTCTGGAGCTCTACGAGCAGGACAGCGCCACCCATTTTGCGCCCGCCCTGGTGGCTCAGCTCCATCGTCTCAGCAGTGGAGAGAGCTACCAGTGGGCGGCGGAGCAGATGCCCCAGAATGCCGTCCTCCGCCAATCGGCCATTCAGACCTGTATCGAGGTACTAGGACGTCTGGTCTGGAGTTCGGCTCAGCAGACCTATGGCTTTAAAAATTGGATGGTCGATCACAATGACCGGCTCTGCTGGCACACCACCCCCATTCCCAACCTGGATGTGCGTTGGTTCTCTCTGTTCGCCCAAAGTCCCGACCAGGCCTATGCCGTTCTGCTCAGGCTGCTGCATCAGCGGGAGGCCATTCTCAATCTCCCGCCGCAGGTGCTGAACTGCCTCTATGAACAGACCTTACAGGCAAACAATTTCAGCCGCGCATTGGATGCCATCTCCATTCTCTGCGCCCAGGGATGGAGTGATTGGGACGATTTTGTGGTGAAGTGGGCCAACTCCAGAGAAGCTCAAGCGATGGGGGTCAACTTCTGGGAGGTGTTCCGTCTCTTGGAGAATCTCCCCATCCCGCCCGAAAAGAAAGCCGATCAGCTTCAAACCATCCACGATCTGATGGTTTCCAAAAAGCTCAAAGTCTGCGCCTATCAGTCCTGGCTGGACGGAAGGGCCGTGGAGCAGATTGCCCTGTGGAAGCAGCAGGCATCCAAGTCCACCACCTAAAATCAAATCCGTTTCCCAAAGGGGGATGTTATGAATTTACAGCCTTTGTACGAACTCCAAGAGCGGCTGGAGCAGGCTGCGGTGGCGGGCACCAACCTGTTGGGGGAGGATTTTCGCCTGAAGCGGGCTATGGAGGGCCTCGCCCCGCTGGCCGCCGCCAGCCCTGTTTTTGCAAAAATTGGCGCCGCTCTGGAGGAGCTGCTCTCCGCGCCCCCGCAAGGGCGGGGCGGTGTGCTGCTGGACACTTTGGCCCTGGTGGACGCGGTGGTGTACACCCAGGGGAAAACCGGCTGTCCCGGCACTCTGGAGCCTCTGCCCCACGGGATAGGCACCTGTCAGCCCCTCACCTATACACAGCTTGGTCCCCTGCTGGCGGCCCTCAACGGCACCGGCAGCGACCGCTACAACACCAGTGAGGAGTTCTGGAACACCCATCCCGAGTACTTCACCGACTATCGGGTGCTCCCCCTGCTGGTAAAGGGGCTCAAGGACACCGGTTTCTGTATGGCGGAGCGAAACCGGGACCGTCTCATTCAGCTGGGGACGCTGTCCTTTCCCCTTCTGAAAGCGGACTTTGACCCGGCGGGCAAGCGGGAGATGGTCTTTCGGGTCAACATTCTGGACAAGGTGGCCGGGGCGGCGGAAAATGACTTCTACCGTGCCCAGCTCCCCCACGCCAAGCGGGAGGTGCGGCAGGCGCTGATTGCCGCCCTGCGGCATGATCCCGCCAATCTCCCTCTGCTTCTGGAGCTGTGCCAGAAGGAGCGGGCGGGCAAAAATCAGGACCAGGCGTGGAAAACCCTGGCCCAACTGGATCACCCGGAGGTGGAAGCGGTCCTGTATGAGCTGTCCCGCAAGGACTGGCGCCAGCTTCTCTACATCCTGGACTATACCCCGGAACCCATCGCCTCCCACCTGACCGTTCGGCTCTTTGAGGAGGAACTGGCCCCCTTTGAGGCGGAGCCCGAGCGCCCCCTGACAGAGGAGAACGCCTCCCGCTTCTCCACGCTGCTCCATAGACTGAAAGAAAAAACCGGGCCGGAGGTGTGCCAGCTCTATCGCCATGCTGCCGCCCTCGCCCCGGTGCTGGAGCGCTCCCTGGATGGCAGCGGCCAAACACCGAACTGTATGCGGTTTTCGCATTACACGGCGCTGAATTCCGATGGGCTGTTGTTTGGGGAGTATTTGGGGTGGATACTGGCCAATACCCTCATGCTCCACCCCGATCGGGCGCTGTGTGCACTGGCTCTGGAGCTGTATGAGGAGTATGGTACCTCCTATTTTATCCCCGCCCTGACGGTCCAGCTCCTGTGTCTGGACAGCGCGGAGTGCTACCAGTGGGCGGAGGCACAGCTTCCCCCGGACGGCCCGCTCCGCCGCTGGATGATGCAGGCCTTTGTGTGGATATTGGGGTATCTGAGGTGGAGCCCGGAGAAAGAGACCTATTTCTTCCATCAGGGGTGCTACGACTATCAGGTGGAATTCCACTGGTACGACAACTACATTGCCAATCTGGATGTGCGGTGGTTTCTCCTGCTCACGCAGAATCCCGACCCGCCAAGCGCCCTTTGGCGCGAGCTGCTGCTCTATCGTGAGGTCATCCCCGGTCTCTCTCCGCAGGTGCTGGAGTTCCTCTATGGGCAGATCTTCCAGGGGCTCGATTTCAGCCCTACACACAACATCATCGACATTCTCCACACCCAGGGCTGGAGCGATTGGGACGACCTTGTGGTCAAGCTGGCCAAATCCAGAGCGATGCAGCGCGTGGGAATCCGTCCTGGGCATATTTTCAGCTTTCTGGACGCGCTGCCGGTTCCCCCAAAACAGAAGGCCGCTCAGCTCCAGAAAATCGACCAGCTGGTGCTGGCCCGAAAGCTCCAGACAGAAGGCATCTGGCCCCGCGATCAGGTGCAGGAACACATCAAGCAGTGGAGGCAGCAGGCTTCCACACCCACCAACTAAAACCGGACGTATCTCCAAAAGGGGGATGTTATGAATTTACAGCCTTTATACGATGTACAGGAGCGGCTGGAACACGCCGCTGTGGCGGGCGCCAACCTGCTGGGGGAGGATTTCCGCCTGAAACGGGCTATGGAAGGCCTCGCCCCGCTGGCCGCCGCCAGTCCTGTCTTTGGAAAAATCAGCGCCGCCCTGGAGGGGCTGCTCTCCGCGCCCCCGGAGGGGCGGGGCGGGCGTCTGCTGGACGCCCTGTCCCTGGTGGACGCGGTGGCGTATACCCAGGGGAAAACCGGCTGCCCCGGCGCTTTGGAACCGCTGCCCCACGGCACAGGCACCTGCCAGACCCTCTCCTACCGGCAGCTCCAGCCGCTGCTGGAGGCCCTCACCGGCACCGGCAGCGGGCGCTATGGCACCTTGGAAGAGACTTGGAAGGAACACCCGGAGTATTTCTCCGACTATCGGGTGCTCCCCGCCCTGGTGAATGGTCTGGGGGACAGCTATGGCGATTTGGCCGAGCAGAACCAAAAGCGCCTCATTCAGCTGGGCCCCGTGTCCATCCCCCTTCTAAAAGCGGGCTTTGACCCGGCCGGGGGCAAAGACATGGTCCGCCGGATGACGGTGCTGGACGCGGTGGCGGGGGCGGCAGAAAACGACTTCTACCTCGCCCAGCTCCCCGAGGCCAAAAAGGAGGTTCGCGCGGCCCTCATCTGCGCCCTACGGCATGACACGGACAACCTCCCCTTCCTGCTGGATTTGCTTCAGACGGAGCGGAAGGGGGAGGCCCGCAGCCGAATCTGGCGGATTTTGGCCCAGATGGAGGGGCCAGAGGTGGAGGAAGCCCTGCAATCCCTGGTGAAAAAGGACTGGATGCAGGCGGTGGAGGCGCTGTCCTACTCCAATTCCCCGCTGGCCTGCCACCTCACCGTCCAGCTCTTTGAGGCGGAGCTGGAGCCATACGAGGCGGATCCAGACCGCCCGGTCCCCGAGGAGATGAAGCTCCGCCTGGAGGCCCTCACCACCGCTCTGGACTGGAAGGCCGGGCCGGAGGTGTTCCAGCTCTACCGCCGGGCCGCCGCAGTGGCCCCCGCTCTTACCTACCTGACCACCAAAAATGGCAAGCGGGAAATCATGCGCTTCCCCCACGCCCTGGCCACCCAAAAAGGGGCCACCTTCCAGCAGCTTATACCTCTGGTGCTCACCTATACCCTGATGGGCAGCCCGGATACCGAACTGTGCCGTCTGGCTTTGGAGCTGTATGAGCAGTACGGCATAGACTACCTGGCCCCCGCCCTCACCGCCCAGATCTGGCAGCTGGACAGCAAAGAGAGCTACCAGTGGGCGGAGCAGCAGGTGGTGAAATCCGGTGTGCTGGGGGAGTCCATCCGCGGCGAGGCGATACGGCCCCTGCAAATCGCGCTGGGGCGGCTGAACTGGTATTCTCAAAAGGAATCTTACCTGTATTCCCGCCCCCGAAACACATTGGCCAAACAGGTCGCCTGGACTTATACTCTGGTGCCCACCCTGGACCCTCGGTGGTTTACCCGCATGACACAGGCCAAGGGCGGAATGGACGAAATTTTGGTGCGCCTGCTGCACCAACGGGAGTCCATCCCGGAGCTGTCTGACCAGGTGCGCACCTACCTCTATCAAATGGCCATGCGCTGCTCAGAATGGAACCGTCTGCTGGAGGTCATCACCGTTTTAAAGAAGCAAAACTGGAGTGATTGGGACAATTTTGCCCTCAAGTATCTCCAGAAAAACGGCCGGCCCTTCTACCACTGGGAGATTTTCAACCTGGTAGATGAAATGCCCATCCCACCCTTGCAGAAGGTGGAACAGCTTCTGACCATTGGCGGGCAGATCTGGGATAAGAAAATTAAAATCCGGGGCGGAAGTTGGCCGTCTGTCAATGTCCAGCGGCAAATTGCGATCTGGGAACAGCAGGCACAACTGGAAGGAGGAAACGGACATGTCTAACCAAAAAGTACAGCGTCTCCCGGCGGAGGAACTGTTCCAGCGGGAGCTGGAGGCCCTCATCGCCGCGGAGCAGGATGCCATTCCCACTGGGTGGCGGATGTCCCCCCGCTCGGTGCTCACCTATATCACCGGCGGCGTCAAGGTCAAAGGGGTGGAGATTACCCCCAAGTATATGGGCAACCGCCGCCTGGTGGAAATCGCCATTGCCACTCTGGTCACCGACCGGGCGCTGCTCCTCATCGGGGAGCCGGGCACTGCCAAGTCATGGCTCAGTGAACATCTGGCCGCCGCCGTCAACGGGGACTCCACCAAGGTCATCCAGGGTACTGCCGGCACCACCGAGGAGCAAATCCGCTACTCCTGGAACTACGCCATGCTCATCGCCAAGGGCCCCAGCCCGGAGGCCATGGTGAAAAGCCCCATCTACCGGGCTATGGAGAGCGGCTCCATCGCCCGTGTGGAGGAAATCTCCCGCTGCGCCAGCGAGGTGCAGGACGCCCTCATTTCCATTTTGTCGGAAAAGCGTCTGAGCGTCCCGGAGCTGGGGCTGGAAGTTCCAGCGGCCAAGGGCTTCTCGGTCATCGCTACCGCCAACACCCGGGACAAGGGGGTCAACGACATGTCCGCCGCCCTCAAGCGCCGGTTCAACATCGTGGTCCTCCCCACCCCCTCCGATTTGGAGACGGAGCTGGAAATTGTCCGCACACGGGTGGAGCAGCTCTCCGCGGGGCTGGATTTGAACGCCCAGCAGCCCGACGGGGACACCGTGGAGCAGGTGGTCACCATCTTCCGGGAGCTGCGGGGCGGGGCCACCCTGGACGGCAAGCAGAAGCTGAAAACTACCAGCGGCGTCCTCTCCACCGCCGAGGCCATCTCCCTGCTGGCCAACTCCATGGCGCTGGCCGGGAGCTTTGGCAACGGCACCATCTCGGCGGCGGATCTGGCCGCCGGTCTCCAGGGCGCGGTGGTCAAGGACGAGGAGAGCGACAAAATCTCCTGGAAAGAGTATCTGGAGAACGTGATGAAAAAGCGGGGCAGCGGCTGGCTCCCCCTGTATCGGGCCTGCCGGGAGCTGAATGCGTGATGGGCGGGCCAGTGCTGTACGGGGTGCGCCACCTGTCCCCCGCCATGGCCTTCCACCTGCGGCAGGCGCTGGACGCCCATCAGCCCGCCCTGGTGCTGGTGGAGGGCCCCAGCGACCTCAATGACCAGATGCACTGGCTCTGCCATCCGGAGACCCGCTTTCCGGCGGCCATTCTGGCCTACACCAAGACCCCGCCGGTGCGCACCATCCTCTATCCGCTGGCCATCTACTCCCCCGAATTGCAGGCCATTCTGTGGGCCCATGAGCACGGGGTGGAGTGCCGCTTTATGGACTTGCCCTCCGGGGCCATGCTGGCTCTGGAGGAGGGCTCCGCCCTTCTGGAGGACGAGGAAGAGCCAGAGGAAAACACCGAGTGGGTGTACCGCCGTCTGGAGGAGGTGACCGGGGAGGGCCACGACACCTTCTGGGAGCGGAAGTTTGAGCAGATTGGGGACTGGCAGACCTGCCAGAAGGCCGCCAACACCTTCGGCGCCCAGCTGCGGGAGGCGGCCCAGGACGGCAAGCGCCGCACCGCCCAGACGCTGGTGCGGGAGGCGTACATGAAGCGGGTCATCTGTGAGGCGGTGGACCAGGGGATTCCCCCGGAGAAAATTTTCTGTGTCTGCGGGGCCTTCCATGTGCCCGGTCTGGAGGAAAACGCCCCCATGACCGACGAGGAGGAGGCCGCCCTCCCCCGGGCGGACTGTGCGGCCACCCTCATGCCCTACTCCTATTACCGCCTCTCCAGCCGCTCAGGCTACGGGGCGGGCAACAAGGCCCCCGCCTATTTTGAACTCCTGTGGGACACCCTCCACCGGGAGGGGCTGTCCGGCCTGCCCAGCCGCTATCTGGCCCATCTAGCTGAGGCCCACCGGAAGGCGGGCAACCTGGTGTCCTCCGCCGAGGTCATCGAGGGGGTACGCCTGGCCCAGACCCTGTGCGCCATGCGGGGCAGCCGCTATCCCTCTTTGGCCGATTTGCGGGACGCCGCCATCACCACCATGGGCCACGGCAACTTTTCCGAGCTGTCGGTGGCCGTGGCGGAGACGGAGATTGGCCGCCGGGTGGGCTTTCTCCCCGAAGGGGTGAGCCGCACCTCGGTGCAGGAGGACTTCTACCGGCAGCTCAAGGAGCTGCGCCTGGAGAAATACCGGGGTCTGGAGCGCCAGCAGCTGGATTTGGATTTGCGCGAGCGTCTGAATGTGAAAAACCAGCAGACCGCCCTGTTGGATTTGCGTCGCTCCTTCTTCCTCCACCGGCTGCGGGTGCTGGGCATCCACTTTGCCGCGCCCCTGCCCTCCCGACAGGAGGGGGCCAACTGGGGAGAATACTGGGATCTGCGCTGGACCCCCGAGGTGGAAATTGAAGTGGTGGAATCCTCCCTGCTAGGGGACACCATCGAGGGGGCCGCCGCCTTTGCCCTCAAGGAGCGGGGGGAGAACAGTACCTCCATTGGGGAGGCCGCCGCTATCTTCCAGGACGCCTTCCTGTGCGGGATGCCCGCCGCCGCTGACCACGCCCTTTCGGTACTGCAAAGCCTGTCAGTGGACGCCGCCGCCCTCACGGAGGTGGCGGAAACTGCCAGCCGCCTGTCCCTGGTGGTGCGGTACGGCGACCTGCGCCGGTTTGACGCCGCACCGGTGATGCCTCTGCTCCAGCAGCTCTATCTGCGGGCCTGCCTGACGCTGGAAGATGCCTGCCAGTGTGATGCCAAGGCTGCCCCCGCTGTGACGGCTGCCATGGATCAGCTCAATCTGCTCCAGCTCAACCACGACTGTCTGGACGAGGCGCGTTGGCTGGACTTGCTCCAGCGCATCTCCGACCGGGACGATTTGAACACCCGCTGCTCTGGCTTTGCCATGGCCATTTTGCTGGAGCGGGGCAAGGCAGACGAGGAACTGCTGGCCCGGGAAGTCTCCCGCCGCCTGTCCCCCGGCGTGCCCGCCGATTTGGGCGCGGGGTGGTTTGAGGGATTGGCGGGGAAAAACCGCTACGCCCTCATTGCCCGGCTCTCCCTGTGGCGGCACCTGGATGACTACCTCAATACCTTGGACGACGAGCACTTCCGCCGGGCGCTGGTGTTCCTCCGCCGGGCCTTTGCCGACTTCACCCCCAGCGAGAAAAATGACATTGCGGAAAATCTGGGGGAGATCTGGGGCATCAACCAGGCCCAGGCCGCCGAGGTGCTCATGGGGGATCTGAGCGAGAGCGAGCAGGAGGTACTCAGCGGCCTGGACGAGTTTGACTTTGACGACATCTGAGGGAGGGAAGCGCCATGGATTACAGTGAACAGATGGCCCGTTGGCGGCTGATTCTTGGCTCAGAGAGCCAGGAGACCTTTGACGGCATGGGCGCCTCCCCCCTCTCCGCAGAGCAGCTCTTGATGGACAGCGCCCTCTCCGCCATCTACGGCGGGCCGGGGGAGGGCTTTGGCGAGAAGGGGCGCGGCGCGGGCCGGGGGCCCTCCTCCCCCCACATCTCCAAGTGGCTGGGGGATTTGCGCAGCCTCTTTGACCCGGAGATGGTAGCGGTGGTGCAGAACGACGCCATTGAGCGCAAGGGGCTCAAGCAGCTTCTGCTGGAGCCGGAGCTGTTGGAGGGGCTGGAACCGGACTTGAACCTGGCCTCCACCCTTCTGATGCTCAAGGACCAGATTCCCAAAAAATCCAAGGAGTCCGCCCGGAAGTTCATCCGCAAAATTGTGGAGGAGATCAACAAGCTCCTGGAGCAGGATGTTCGCCGGGCGGTGACCGCCGCCCTCAATCGCCGGGCCCACTCCCCCCTGCCCAGCGCCGCCGCCATCGACTTTCCCTGTACCATCCGGCGGAATCTGCGCCACTACAACCCGGGGCTGGGGGCCATCATCCCGGAGCGGGTGTGGTTCTTTGACCGCTCCAGCCGCGCCAACCGCTGGCACATCATTCTGGACATTGACCAGAGCGGCTCCATGGGGGAGTCCATCCTCTACTCGTCGGTCATGGCCTGTATTCTGGCCTCCATGACGGCGGTGCAGACCCATGTGGTGGCCTTTGACACCCAGATCATGGACTTGACCCCCCTGTGTGCCGACCCGGTGGATCTGCTCTTTGGGTTCCAGATGGGGGGCGGCACCGACATCGCCAAATCCATCGCCTATTGTCAAGGGCTGGTGCAGGAGCCGTCCAGGACCATCTTCTTCCTCATCTCCGATTTGGACGAGGGCGGAAACCGGGCGGCGCTGCTCCGCCGGTTGGAGGAGCTGAAGGCCTCTGGGGTGACGGTGGTAACCATGCTGGCCATTGCCGACGGCGGCAAGCCCTACTACGACGCCCAAACCGCCCAGCGCATCGCTGGAATGGGCATCCCCTGCTTTGCCTGTACCCCGGAAAAGCTGCCCCAGGTGCTGGAGCGGGTGCTCAAGGGGCAGAGTCTGGAGGAATTCGGGAAGCTGGACACCAAAAAGGCCTGAATCGCCACATAGTCTCTGAACGACAATTTCACCGGACCATTTGGCAAAAAGAAGGACCCGTTGCAGAACAAAATCATTCTGCAACGGGTCCTTTGTCTGGTCACACAGCATTTCTCAATGGGACAACAAAAGCCAGGCCACAACCCCGCCGATGACCACAAGGCACACCAGCGCGGCCGCCAACGCCGCATAGGGTTTCTTCTCCGGCTCCCGCTTCACTGGGACAAACTCGTCGTCCTCATCCTCCCTGGATACTGTCTTTCTGATGTGAGAGGGATCTTTTTTCATCTTCTCATAGCTCAGAAGCACTCTGACATTGTCATCCAGGGATTCTCCGCACTGCTGGCAGAAATAGCGATCGTCCTCATTCTGGTGACCACACCGCTTGCATCGTTTCGACATACTTCACCTCTTATCGTCTCAATTTTTCTCTGTGTTTTTACATTCTGGTACGGGTAGTGGGGGTCGAACCCACACGCCTTGCGGCACAGGAACCTAAATCCTGCACGTCTGCCAATTCCGCCATACCCGCATAGAGGGACTTCCCCAGTTTAGCATTGAATGGGGAAAAAGTCAATTGAAGCTGCGGCACAAAAGGGCTATAATAGGCCAAACATGATTTTTTCCTTTAAAGGAGGCCATCCCTATGAAACAGGCGCCCCAGGTGGCGGCCATCCACGATCTGTCCGGCTTTGGCCGCTGCTCGATGGGCATTGTGCTGCCGGTGCTGTCCGCCATGGGCAACCGGTGCAGCACCCTGCTCACCGCCTATCTCTCCGCCCACACCGCCTACCCCCCCTCCGACCGCTCGGTCTTTCTGGACCTCACCGACCGGATGGAGCCGGTCTGGTCCCACTGGGAGGAGCTGGGCGCCCGGTTTGACGCCATTTACAGCGGCTTTTTGGGCTCGGTGGAGCAAATTGATTTGCTGCGCACCTTTGTCACACGCTTCCGCGGGGCACACACCCTGGTGCTGGTGGACCCGGTGATGGGGGACCACGGCAGGCCCTATGCCACCTATACCTCCGAGATGTGCGCCCGGATGGGTTCTCTGGCCGCCGAGGCTGACCTCATCACCCCCAACCTCACCGAGGCCGCCCTTCTGCTGGGGGAGCCCTATGAGGCCGCCCCCACCACCCAGGCCGCGGCCGCACAGTGGCTACGGCGGCTCTCCATGGACGGAAAGCGCTCGGTGGTCATCACGGGGCTGTGTCTCACCCCCGGTCAGGTGGGGGCGGGCAGTCTGGACCGCACCACCGGCGCCATCTCCTTCGCCCAGGCCCCCGAGGTCCCCGGCCATTTCCCCGGCACCGGCGACCTCTTCTCCAGTGTGCTGTTGGGTGAGCTGCTCCGGGGCCGCAGCCTGGAAACTGCCTGCGCCCGGGCGGTTTCCTTTGTGCAGTGCTGCGCCGCCTACACCCTCCAGCTGGACACACCGCTGCTGGACGGAGTGGAGTTTGAACCCCTCCTGCGCCAATTGATGGAGTAAGCGGTCCCCCCTTGTTTGTCCAAATGTGCTATAATAGAGCATATTTCAAAGGAGGGTTGCTTTATGCAGGAAGTCTATGAATTTTTGAAAAAGTGCGGGACCTACTATCTGGCCACCGTAGAGGGAGACCAGCCCCGGGTGCGCCCCTTCGGCACCATTGACCTCTTCGAGGGCCGTCTCACCATCCAGACCGGCAAGGTGAAGGAGGTCTCCAAGCAGATTCTGAAAAATCCCAAGGTGGAGCTGTGCGCCTTTGATGGGGAGCGCTGGCTGCGTGTGGCGGCCACCGCTGTGGAAGAGCCCAAGGTGGAGGCCCAGGTACACATGCTGGACGCCTACCCCTCGCTTAAGAACATGTACCAGCCCGGCGACGGCAACACCCAGATTTTTGCCCTGGAGCAGATCACCGCCACCTTCTCCTCCTTTACGGAGGCACCCCGCACAGTGCAGTTTTAAGCGGTACCCGGCCAGGGCGGGGAGATTTTGTCCTCGCCGGACGGGCCGCCTGCTCGGCGGGAGCACCGCTTTCTTTGCCAAAGAAAGCGGTGGGAAAGAAAGCGCAGAGGGGGCAACCCCCTCTGCACTCCCCCCAATGCGCTCCCCGGCCAAATTTCACCTGCGGTGGGATTGCGCTGGTACGGTGCCATTTGGGCGGGAGCTTCCCGCCTATGAGGAAAGCGTTGTACTGCCTTGCAAGACAGGTAACCGCAAAGACGGAAAGTCACCGCCAAAAAAATGGGGCGGCCCCATGAAAAGGCCGCAATTTTGGAGGGGAGTGGAGAGGGGAACGAGAAGTTCCCCTCTCCGCCTTTTCTTTCCCCGGTTTCTTTTCCGCGAAAAGAAATCGGGCGCTGTCCGCGTAGGACGCCCGCCCGGCAAGCGCATCCCCTCCCCTGTCCGGGGAAACTACCTGCTAGTTAAGTATGAGACAAAATCGGAAAGCGCATCTGATAGTGCCGCAGCAGCGGCTCCACCTGGCCCTGGGCCAGCAGCACACCCTCCCCGCCGGAGAGGGGCCGCACCGAACACCGGCCACCGGCCCGGGGGGTAAAGCCCAGCACCGCCTTCTCCGTCTCCGGCTGGGCCAGGGCGGTCAGCACTGTCTCCAGCTCCGCCCCGCTGCCGCTGCCCAGCAGCTCCTGACAGTACATAGTGTTTCCATCATAGGTCACCACCGCCGTCAAATCAAAGTCCGGCAAATCGTAGATGCACTCCCGCAGAGCTCCGCCGCAGTGGAACATGAGCAGCCCCGGATTGTGCTCCCACTGGAGAAGGCTGTACGGATTGCCCTTCTGGTAGCGGCGCAGCAGCAGCGCCTTGTCCTGGGAGAGCTCGGGAATGAGCCGCCGGGGAGCGCGCCCCCCCTCCTGGGGCTGGATGGACATGGTGTGCCGGAACTCCCGTACCCGGGCAAAGCCAAAGCGGGGGTAAAAGTCCACCGTCTCCTGGTTGGCAAAGAGGTAGATGCCGTCGCACTTCCCCTTCCAGTCGGTGAGCGCCCGGGCCATCAAAAAGTGGATGAGCCCCCGCCCCCGCTCGGACGGCGCGGACATGACAGTGCCAATCTGGAGAAAGTGAAACTCCTTGCCCATGCAACGCAGATCCATGGGGCTCACCGACACGTTGGCGGCCACTTTCCCCTCCCGGACCAGGGAATAGAGCCGGTAGCGGTCCCCCCAGTACCCCGCGCGGTACCAGGGCTCAAAGTCCAGCCCAAAGACCTCCTGGGCCAGCGCGCAGAAGCTCCCCCGCAGGCCGTTTTCCTCCTGATAGCAGGTGCGATAGTCAAAGCTGCTTCCATCCAACGTGATTTCCATGTGTTTCTCTCCTCTGTACAACAATTCCATTCCCACACACAAACAAAAAAGCGGGGAGGGCGGCAGGCCGCTCTCCCCACTTCGCACAGTTTATTTTATCATACATTTCCACACACGAAAAGACTTTTTTACAGGCGCACCACCCAGTTGTGGGGGTCCTCGCAGGTGCCCCACTGGATGCCGGTGAGGGTGTCATAGAGCTGCTGGGTGATGGGGCCAATCTTGCCGCCATTCACCACGGCGTGCTGGTCGTTCCAGCCCATCTCACCCACCGGGGACACCACCGCGGCGGTGCCGGTGCCCCAGGCCTCCTCCAGCTTGCCGTCCTTGGCCGCGTCAAAAAGCTCCTGGGCGGTGATGAGGCGCTCCTCCACCTCCACGCCCCAGTCCTTCAGCAGCTGGATGCAGGAGCGGCGGGTAATGCCGGGCAGCACTGAGCCGGTGAGCTTTGGGGTGATGACCTTGCCGTCCACCTTGAACATGACGTTCATGGAGCCCACTTCCTCAATGTACTTGCGCTCCACACCGTCCAGCCACAGCACCTGGGCATAGCCCTGCTCCTCCGCCCGCTCGCCGGCGCGGATGGAGGCGGCGTAGTTTCCGCCGCACTTGGTGTAGCCGGTGCCGCCCCGGACGGCGCGGACATCCTCATTCTCCACATAAATGCGCACCGGGTTGATGCCCTCGCGGTAGTAGGCGCCCACCGGGCAGCAGATGACGCAGAAGAGATAGCTGTGGGAGGCGTGGACACCCAGGCTGGCGTCGGTAGCAATGATAAAGGGGCGGATATACAGGGAGGTGCCCGGCTCGCTGGGGACCCAGTCCTCCTCCACACGGACCAGCTCCTCAATGGCGGCCAGCGCCTCCTCCTCCGGCAGCTTGGGGATGCACAGACGCTCGCAGGAGTCGTTGAGGCGGCGGACATTGTCCATGGGCCGGAAGAGCTGCACCCCGCCGTCGGGGCGGCGGTAGGCCTTCATGCCCTCAAAGACCTCCTGGGCGTAGTGGAACACCATGGCCGAGGGGGCCAGCTCCAGCGGGCCATAGGGGACAATGCGCCCGTCGTGCCAGCCCTGACCGGCGTTATAATTCATCACAAACATGTGGTCGGTAAAGGTCTTGCCGAACACCAGCGTCTTGGGGTCCGGCTTCTCCTTGAGCTGCGCAGCGCGCTGAACCGGGAACTTATCCATAACAAGGGCCTCCTAAATGAAATTCGGGCGGAAGGGCCCGTTTTGCTTTAGTATGACACAAAATGCCTCAAAAGACTGTAAAGCACGATACAATGTGGCCGGACAGCCGGGCTTGGGCGCCGTCCCACCCCGTTCTTTTGCATGATAACACAATCTGTCCCACCACGTAAGGGCCCAATCACAGAAAATGCTTCCGTGCCCCTGTCAAATGTGATATAATATGGATGATTTCGTTTTTCCGTTCCCCATTGGCCCTGTGCGCCGTTTCATCTCCACCTGTGCCGCGTCCGCGGTGGAAGGAGTCCTGCCTATGCGAAAGAAAAAACTCTCCCGGCTGCTGGAACCCGGCTTTCAGCTCTATTTTGTCTGTCTGGCCGTGTTCGCCCTGGCGTCCGCCATGCTGGACCCGGCTCTGGGCATCACCGAGGGCGTGGTCATTCTCATTCTCTACTTCTACTTCCGCCGCACCAACGCCCTGCGCCAGAAGGAAATTCTGAAATATATCGACAACATCACCTGCAATGTGGATGTGGCCACCAAGGACACCATGATCAACGCCCCCCTCCCCATGGTGATTTTCCGGCCGGAAAATGACGAGGTTATCTGGTCCAACGACCGTTTTCTCCAGCTCACCGGGGAGCGGGAGCACCTCTTTGACACCAAGCTCTCTGCGGCGGTGCCCGGCTTTTCCTCCCGCTGGCTCATGGAGGGCAAGACCGAGTGCCCCAGCGAGGTGGAGCTGGCCGATCGGCGCTTTCTGGTGTTCGGGCACTTGGTGCGCACCGATGAAAAGGGCGCCCACAGCTTTCTGGCCACCACCTACTGGGTGGACGTCACCGACTACTCCGCTGTGCGGGAGGAGTTCTATAACTCCCGGCCAGTGTGCGCTATCCTCACCCTGGATAACTACGAGGAGCTGATGAAGGGGGTGCCGGACAACACCAAGTCCGCCATCCTCAGCAGCATTGACGAAAAGCTCAACGAGTGGACCGCCCCCACCGGGGGCCTCTTCTGCAAGTACGACCGGGACCGCTACCTCTTCTTCTTCGAGGAGCGCTACCTCAAGGAGCTCCAGGACGGGAAATTTTCGGTACTGGACGCGGTGCGCTCGGTGCTCAACCCCCGGGACATGCCCGCTACCCTGTCTATCGGCATTGGCCGGGACGCGGACAGCATGCAGGAGCTCTTTCAGTATGCCGCGCTGTCGGTGGAGATGGCCCTCTCCCGGGGCGGCGACCAGGTGGTCATCAAGAACAAATTTAACTTTGAATTTTACGGCGGGCGCTCCAAGGAGCTGGAAAAGCGCACCAAGGTGAAAAGCCGCGTCATGGCCAACGCCCTGGGTGAGCTCATTGCTGACGCCTCCCACGTCTTTGTCATGGGCCACAAGTTCCCCGATTTGGACTGCATCGGCGCCGCCACCGGCGTCTGCGCCATTGCGCGAAAAAAGGGTACCCCCGTCTTTGTCATCCGGGACCCCAATCCCAACCCGGGCAACGACATGGTGGTGCGGCTTCTGGAGCTGCCGGAGTACCGGGATGTGTTCGTCTCCCCCCAGGACGCCATGATTCGGGCGGATACCCAGTCTCTCCTGGTGGTGGTGGACACCAACCGCCCGGAACAGACCCTCTCAGAGGATTTGCTCCTCTCCTGCAACAAGGTGGCGGTCATCGACCACCACCGCCGGGCGGCCACCTACATTGCCGACGCCGCCCTCAACTTCCACGAGCCCTACGCCTCCTCCGCCAGTGAGCTGGTCACCGAGCTGCTGCAATACCTCTTGGAGCCGGCGGATCTGCTGCGCACCGAGGCGGAGGCCCTTCTGGCCGGAATGGTGCTGGACACCAAGCAGTTCACCATGCGCACCGGCAGCCGCACCTTTGAGGCGGCGGCCTTCCTGCGCCGGGCGGGGGCGGACACCGCCGACGTGCGCAAGCTCTTCCAGAACGATCTGGAGGGCACCATCGCGAAATACTCCATCATCCAGAACGCCCAGATGTACCGGGATGGGGTGGCGGTGGCGGTGGTGGACCACCTGGTGGGGCGGGTTACCGCCGCCCAGGCGGCGGACGAGCTGCTCAATATCTCCGGGGTGGACGCCTCCTTCGTGCTCTTCCCCGATGGGGAGCGGGTCATTATCTCCGCCCGCTCCATGGGCGACACCAATGTACAGGTGATTTTGGAGAAGCTGGGGGGCGGGGGCAACGCCGCCGCCGCCGGCGGACAGATTCCCGGCTCCATTCATCAGGTGGCCCGGGACCTGTTTACCGCCATCGACCAATATTTTGAAGAAGAAATCTGACACGCCGCCCCGTGCGGCTTTTGAGAGAAAGGACGGAACCAACATGAAAGTGATTTTACAGCAGGACGTGAAGGGCCAGGGCAAGAAGGGCCAGATGATTGAGGCCAGCGACGGCTACGCCCGCAACTTCCTACTTCCCCGCAAGCTGGCTGTGCCCGCCACCGCCGAGAACATCAACACCATGAAGCAGCAGGAGAAGGCCAAAAAGGCCCAGGAGGCCGCCGAGAAGGCAGAGGCCGAGGCCATCGCCGCCAAGCTCAAGGACCTCACCGTGCGCATCCCTGCCAAGGCGGGCAACGGCGGGCGGCTCTTCGGTGCGGTGACCTCCAAGGAGATTGCCGACGCCCTCAAGGAGCAGCACGGCATCAACATCCCCAAGACCAAAATCGTCCAGGAAGAGCCCATCAAGGCCTTCGGCGGCTACGACCTCAAGTGCAAGCTGGGCTATGAGGTCACCGGCACCCTGAAGGTCATGGTGGTGGAGGGCTGAGCGGCCCGAAACCAGTCCGGCTGGTGGCCACACCGGCCCAGATTCCCTGAGAGGTGAACGCCACATGGCAATGGAAGAAGAACTGCTGGGCCGCCAGATGCCCCACAGTGTGGAGGCGGAACAGGCGGTTCTGGGCTCTATGCTCATTGACGCCCGGTGTGTGCCGGAAGTCATTGAGCTTTTGAAGCCGGAGGACTTCTACCTGCGGCAAAACCGGGAGATTTACGAGACCATCTACTCCATGTTCAACTACTCCATGACCATTGACCCGGTGACGGTGCTGGACCACATGCGGCAAAATGGGGTGTATAACGAGAACACCTCCCGTAACTATGTGCTCCAGCTTATGGAGATCACCCCCACGGCAGCCAATGTGAAGGAGTACGCCGGCATTGTGCGGGACAAATCCCTCCTCCGCCGCATTGCCGAGACCGCCGGCGCCCTCACCGCCCTGGTGCAGGAGGGCACCGGCACCGCCCAAGAGATTCTGGAGGCCGCTGAGCAGCGCATCTACGCCATCCGGCAGGGGCGCAACGTCCAGGGCCTGGAGCATATCTCCTCGGTGATTCTCAGTGTGTATGAGCGCCTGGCCGAGCTGGCCGCCAGTGATAAGGCGGTCCCCGGCCTGAGCACCGGCCTTCCCGATGTGGATATGGCCATCTCCGGCCTCAACAAGTCCGACCTCATCCTCCTGGCCGCCCGCCCCGGCATGGGCAAGACCTCCTTCGCGCTGAATCTGCTCCTCCACGCGGGCAAATTCTCCGGCAAGACGGTGGTCTTTTTCTCCCTGGAGATGAGCCGGGAACAGCTGTGTATGCGCCTCATCGCAGGCGAGTCCTTCGTAGACAACAAAAAACTGGTCACCGGGCGGCTCAACGAGGAGGACTGGGGGCGCATTGCCGCCGCCTCCGCCGCGCTGAACCGGACCCAGATTCTCATTGACGACAACCCCTCCCTCAGTGTGGCCGACATGAACGCCAAGTGCCGCCGGGTGGATAATCTGGGACTGGTGGTCATAGACTACCTCCAGCTGATGACCTCCGCGGGCGGCAGCGTCCGCCAGGGGGACAACCGTCAGCAGGTGGTGTCCGACATCTCCCGGGCCCTGAAAATCATGGCCAAGGAGCTCAATGTGCCGGTGCTGTGCCTCTCCCAGCTCTCCCGTGGGCCGGAGAGCCGCTCTGACAAGCGCCCCATGCTCTCCGATTTGCGGGAGTCGGGCGCCATCGAGCAGGATGCGGACATCGTCATGTTCCTCTACCGGGAGGACTACTACAACGAGGACAGCGAAAACCACAACCTGGCCGAGTGCATCATCGCCAAAAACCGCCACGGCGAGACCCGGACGGTGGAGCTCCAGTGGCTGCCGGAGTACACCACCTTCTCCTCCATCGACCGGCGCCACAGCGAATAGTCAACCAAAGGAGATTCTATGCTGGACAACGCCCTTGCCCTCATGGATGAATACGCCATGCTTCCCGCCGGGGGGACGGTGCTGTGCGCCGTATCCGGCGGGGCCGACTCGGTGTGCCTCCTCCACTTGCTCCACAGTCTGGCGGAAACGAGGGGCTTCACCCTCCATGCCGCCCACTTTGACCACCAGCTCCGGGGAGAGTTTTCCACCGCAGACGCCGTTTTTGTGGAAAACCTGTGCAAAGAGTGGAAACTTCCCTTCCACCTGGGGCGGGGAAATGTGGCCGCGGCGGCAGCGGAGCGGGGCGGCATTGAGGAGATTGCCCGCACCATGCGCTATGCCTTTTTGGAGGAGACCGCCCAGGAAATCGGGGCGGATCTCATTGCCACCGCCCACAACGCCGGGGACAATGTGGAGACGGTGTTTCTCCACCTCCTCCGGGGTACGGGGCTCCAGGGCCTCACCGGCATCCCGCCCCGGCGGGGGGCGCTGGTGCGCCCGCTACTCACCACACCCCGGACGGACATTGAGGCCTATCTCCGCGCCCACCACCTCACCTGGCGGGAGGACGCCTCCAACGCCGACGACACTTACACGCGCAACTACATCCGCCACCAGCTCATCCCCCAGATGGAGGCGCGCAACCCCCGCTTTCTCGCGGGGATGGAGCGCACCATCCGCCTATTGCGGCAGGACAACGACTTTCTCAACGCCCAGGCCGCCCAGGTGGCCGCGCTGGGCCGCTGGGCGGAGGATGATCTGGTGATTGAGGCCCGGCATATCGCCTCCGCGCCCGCCGCCATCGCCCCGCGGGCGGTGCGGACGCTGCTGGCTATGCTGGGCAACGGCAGCACCGACTACGCCGCCGCCCATCTGGAGGCGGTAGTGGAGCTGGCCCGGGGATCAGACCCCTCCGCCATGGTGGATCTGCCGGGGGGCCTCATGGCTCAGCGTGTCTATGGGGAGCTGCTTCTCACCACCCGGCGGGACCCGGTTTCCTTTTCCCCCACTCCGCTGGTGCTGGACGGGAAGACCCGCCCAAAAGGCGCCCTGTGGGGCTGCCGGTGCCGCCGGAGTGTCTGTCCCGACACCGCGCCGCCGGATACCTGCTACCTCGCCCCCTTCCAGGGGACGCCGCTGCTCCGCCCCAGAGAAACGGGAGACGAAATCAAGCTCCCGGGACGGGACACCAAGCGGCTCAAAAAGCTCTTTATTGACGAAAAAATCCCCCGCCGGGACCGGGAGCGCATCCCCGTCTTAGTGGACGAGGGGGGCGTACTGGCCCTCCCCCATTTTGGCCCCAACGCTCCGCGCCTGGCCCAGCCCCGCGAACCGGCCTGGGAAGTGACATTTTTCCCCCAAACCACCACAGAATCGGACGCGCCATCAGCCGCGCTCCATTGAGAGAAAGGAATCTGAGTATGCTGGAACACGATATTGACCATGTCCTCTTTAGTGAGGAAGCCCTGCGCCAGCGGGTGTCCGAGCTGGCCGCCCAGATTGACCGGGATTACGCCGGAAAGGAGCCGCTGCTCATCAGCATCCTGCGGGGCTCGTTCGTCTTTATGGCCGACCTGGTGCGCAGCATCACCCTCCCCTGTACCGTGGACTTCATGGCCGTCTCCTCCTATGGCAGCGGCACGGTCAGCTCCGGGCAGGTGAAGATTGTCAAGGATTTGTCCGAGCCCATTGAGGGGAAAGACATTCTGGTGGTGGAGGACATTCTGGACAGCGGCAACACCCTCTCCTACCTCTTTAAGCTCCTGGACGCCCGCCATCCCGCCTCCATCCGCCTGTGCACCCTGCTGGATAAGCCGGAGCGGCGTACCAAACCGGTGGCGGTGCAGTACACCGGCTTTACCATCCCCGACGAGTTTGTGGTGGGCTACGGTCTGGACTACGACGAGAAGTACCGCAACCTGCCCTACATCGGTGTGCTCAAGCCATCGGTGTACGGAGGGGAGAAGTAAGATGGAATTTTTGCTCAGCGGGGAACACCTGCCGTCAGGGCGGCATCCGGTGGCGGACTTCTCCAGTGTGGAGGATGCGCTGAACTACCTCTATCAGCAGTCCGATGGCTTTCTCATTCTGGAGCAGTCCGAAATGGAGTACATCCAGTGTGCGCTGGAGTTCCACGGCTCGCTGAAATCCTTCGTGGTGGAGGTGCAGGAGCTGCGGCCCGATGGAAGTCCCCACCATGTGATGACCCAGTTTATCACCCTGCCTCTGGCGGTGGAGTATTTTTCCCAGTACTACTGGGGGACGCTGGATTACTCCAACTGGGAGGATATCACCAGCGAGCTCTATGGCTGACCTGCCATTCCAACGCTTTGATTCGTTATCCTGCGCCCGCACCGGGGGCGCACCGGGGGGAGTGTCCGCTTTTTGAATCGAAAAGGAAGTATGCGCGACATCGGCTTTTCTGTGCTGGTGATCGCCATTCTGCTGCTGACCGTGTTCGCCATGCGGGACGGCGGAAACCAGTCCATGCTGACCTACGGCGATGTGCGGCAGTTGCTGGAGCAGCAGAAGGTCTCCGAGGTGGTGGTGAACGACACCACCCTCATCCTTACTCTGAAGGAGGACGAGGGGTACGGCACCAAGCGCCTGACCTATGATCTGCCCAACTTCTGGGTGTTTTACAACGACTTTAACGACCTGCTGGCCAGCCAGAAGGAGGCCGGCCTGCTGACCTACGACTACAAGCCCGGCTTCCAGCCGCCCTTCTGGCTGACCTTCCTGCCGTGGATCATCGTACCCATCATCTTCGGCCTCTTGTGGTACTTTATGATCCTGCAGCAGAACAACGCCGGCGGCGGTGGGGTGGACCGCACCTCCCGCTTTGGCCGGGCCCGTACCCGCACCGGGGACGACCAGACCAAAAAGGTCACCTTCTCCGATGTGGCCGGCGCCAAGGAGGAAAAGGCGGAATTGCAGGAGATTGTGGAGTTCCTCCGGGACCCCAAGCGCTTTCTGGATCTGGGCGCCCGCATCCCCAAGGGCGTGCTGCTGGTGGGCCCGCCGGGCACCGGCAAGACTTTGCT